>NZ_JADPKE010000106.1:0-29854 GCF_023073795.1 Bradyrhizobium sp. 159
CGAAGGAAGCGACATGAAGTTCGCCTTCGTCGCGAAGCACCGGACGATCTGGCCGGTGGCATGGCTATGCGATGCGCTGGGAGTGTCGCGGTCGGGCTTACATGCCTGGCTGAACCGCTCTCCCAGCGCCAGATCCCGCAGCGACGAGGAGCTCGGCGGCAAGGTCAAGGCCAGCTTCGTCGCCAGCGACCGCACCTATGGCGCACGCCGGGTGTGGCGCGATCTGCTCGCCGACGGGGCGGATTGCGGCCTGCACCGGATTGAGCGGCTGATGCGCCTGCAAGGTTTGCGGGCGCGGCCGCGACGTCGGCGCGTGCCGAAGGATGACGGCGATCGACAGCTCGAGACCGTACCGGCGAATCTTCTTGACCGGCAGTTCGCCGCCGAGCGTCCCAACCAGAAATGGATCGCCGACTTCACCTATCTTTGGACGGCCGAAGGCTGGCTCTATGTCGCAGCGGTGATCGACCTGTTCTCACGCCGCGTGGTGGGCTGGTCGATGAGTGCCGCCATGACGGCACAGCTCGTGACCGACGCATTGTTGATGGCCGTCTGGCGACGCGGCAAGCCGGATGCGCTGTTGCATCACTCCGACCAGGGCAGCCAGTACACCAGCGAGCAGTTCCAGCGCCTGATGGCCGACCACGGCATCGTTTGCAGCATGAGCCGGTCCGGCAACGTCTGGGACAACGCGGCGATGGAGAGCTTCTTCTCCTCACTCAAGACCGAGCGTACAGCCAACAACATTTATCGAACCAGAGACGAGGCACGCGCCGATGTGTTCGACTACATCGAACGATTTTACAACACGACCCGCAGGCACTCGACCATCGGCTATCTCAGCCCGGTTGAGTTCGAGCGCAAGGTGGGATTAGCTTAACCGGGTGTCCATCAAACCGGCAGCAGCTCAGCAGACGCGATGTATGTTGTCCTCTTGGCTCGAGCGCAACCACCACATCCATCCGGACCACTAGCTCTAGCTGTGCGGCTATTGTGCGGGTGATCGTCGACATCCTACTCCGTTAGATCTACTGTCGGCGATTGCTCTTCGAGCAGAGGCAGCTCTAAAGGTCGAAAGTCACCTGTCCCAGGTCCGGCAGCTGGACCGACTCGAACTGCGTAGTCAGATCCTCGCCGTAGGGGACAAGCATCCGCATCAGGCGCCGACGGTCACGGGTGAGCAGATGTCGGTTCACGCAACAGGCGCCGCGGATATGGCGGACTCCGCAGGAGAACGAGCACGCTGAAGCTCGCGTGACTGTGAGCGAATCTATTTTTTCGGAGCGCGTCAGCGCGAGCATGCCCTCAGGCGAAGTCTCGGCACGCAACCGTCGCAGCAAAGCCATCCGGGACATCGAGGCGCACTCGCGCAACAGTTCAAAAAAATTTCAATCATCCGAAAGCACTTGCGCAACCAGCGACCGCTCCGATGAGCCCGCGCGGGACGTGGGGACGCGTTGCTCCCGGCCTGTGCAGGGGCCGTAGGCTGCGCGCGCGTGTCGCCGCCCCTAAGGTGTCAATGGCATCATTATCCAGGGCTTATCCGGCTAGCCGTGGCGAGCGCATGTTGACCAATCCCTGTGCTAGCGACTCACTTTGCCCTTCTCGCGGAGGCGCGGCCGGAGCGCGGACGGCAATAATCAAGGGAGACGATAACTCTGCGACTCGCGCAACCTCATTACCGATGAGCGTTCACCGAGCAAAAATGCAATCCGACGGAACTAGCGAAAGATGATTTGCCGGACTTGGCCGTCCGGTTCTTGTCGGGTTCACTGTATGTCGATCATCAACGTGAGCGTAAATTTATGTCACAGCTCTAGCACCCGACGCTGCGTTCCAACCGAACACATGCCAGAAATGCCCGCCGCGCACCTACTTCACGGCAAACTATACTAAGGGCATACATGCAATCTTGCTTCCGCTCCGTTCGATGCCAGTGGTCGAGCCACTCCCCGCCCAATACCAAGCGTAGTCGAGTCCCAGCGGCGCCACCGTGAGTTCTGTTCACCTTGCTATCGTCGATCTGCCGCAGTGGGCGTACGTCGTCGAACAATACGAGTCAGGGGCGTTTGGTCCATAGCTCACCGTCGCACCATACGTGTTCAACGCCTCCCCACTGGCACGCCGATGCAGCATCCGGAAAAAACCCGCGTCCTGGCAGGTTTGCACTCGTATTGCAAAGCAGCGGAATGCCCGTGATCTTTTCATATTCGACGAGAAGCTCGACGATGTTGTGCTGATAGGTCCGTGATACCGTCTGCAATCGTGCAGATCCATCGAGATGTACGACGGCGGGGATTTTGTCTCGCCATTCCGCTCGCGTCTGATGGTCAAAGAGCATGTACGGATCAGGGTCGCCAGGGCTAAAAATTTGCGGCGCGCGATCCTCCAGGCATATCGGCGCGACTGGCCGAAATCGTTCGCGAAGTTTGATGCCGTTGAGATGATCCTTCATGCCCGGCCAAGTTGCAGCCGCAAGGATGCTTCTGGCGCCTAGTGCGCGCGGCCCGAGCTCGGCACGTCCAGCAAGAAAAACTACAGGCTTGTTGCAAGTAAGGATGGTCGCAAGTCTATGCATGCTGCACGGTGAGGCTTCCCATTCGGGCGGCAGCCCGCTGGCCTGCAGAGACGGGCCACTGTAGACAGACCATTCCAGCGCAACGAAGCCTTTGTGCTCCGCCATTGCAGAGCAAGCGGCTCCGATTGCTGAGCCACTGTCATTCGGAAAGGGCGGCACCCAAACAGCATCAAACAGGCCGGTCGCCCGTAGTGCACTGTTCCACTTGATGTTGAGGCCGCACCCGCCGGCTATACACAAGTTCCTTGAGCCCGGAAGGTCCGAATGCCGCTGCAAAGCAGCCACCATTTCGCGAACAAGTAAGTCCTCGATAAAATAATGAAACGACGCAAGCACGTCCTCGGGTGACTTGGTCTCCAGCCGAAGCGTGCTGGCTTCGAAGAAGGCGTGCAGGGCCGCAATCGAGGCCCTCATGCGTTCGATGTCCCAGCGGGTAAGCTTCGCGGTGTCCGCAAAGTAATATCCATAGAGCTCCCGGAATGTCGTGAGAACATCCTCATCAACAGATCCGAGCGCGATATAAGCCATCACTTTTCCGGCAATGCTCCGATCTCCCCAGCCAGTGCGGTTTGCACTCTTATACGGCCCGAAATGAAGGCCAGCCACAACATAGGCGTGTCCGTTCATCGGGAACAGGCACTCGAGGAGCCGGGCGCCGCGGCGTTCTACATAATAGAGGCGCGGAAACATCGCGCCATCCCACACCAGGCAGAACGCAGGCTGCTTGTCTTTGGCAAAGGGACTTGTGCAGTATGCGGAGGCGACATGGCCAGTGACGTGCGGATAACTTCTGTAAGGAAAGCCCTTGCCGTCGAGCATGAGGCCAAATCCATCGTGCGAATTGAGCAGGCCCTCGGCATGTTGTTCAAGATATGGTCCCCCTCTGAGCGTGATAAGATCCGCGCCGCTGAGAACCTGAAATCGCGACTCTACATCTCCGGACCAACCGTCTATAACGAACTCATCAACGTCTCGCGGAGCGATTCCATGTTCTGCCAAAGCGGCGACAATGGCATTGAGATTGTCTATGGCTTGATATCGCGGATTATTCGCCAGCTTCTCTTGCTCGATACTAAACGAAAGTCGCCCGCCTTCAATAAGTGCGACCGCCCCGTCATGGGTCAATTTGATACCGCAGATGCGCATAGTGTCTCCATGTCTGAAAGTGACAATTCGATACAACGGAAGTGGCGACACTTCTAAAAAGTGAGCGAGCCGCCACTTTCTGTGAGTGCCCGCAAGCCAACGTGTCTAAAGCGTTGGTCCAGCGACCGCAGTTCGCGTTCGGCGACTTGCCTCTGGTAGTAGATCCCCATCGTAGGCGACCATGACGTCATCGATCATTGCCCTCGCGGCACGATCGTGCACAGTTCATGCCAGCTGGAATTGGAGTAATCGTTCACAGTTATGCTGACGAATGTCGCAATCGCCAGCATTTGGTGTGTTCCTGACAGGTCGCGCGTGTTTCGGACGGCGGCACGCATCGTGGGCGCCGCTGGTCTCCTGACAAAGTCCGTCGTGTGACCTGTGCGCCGCACTAAACTCCAACCTAACCTCGCGCTGTTTGGCGAAAGCGGCTGCGATGCGGATCGGTTTGCGCGCACTTCAGGGCGAAGGTGTCATTCCTTTACCGGCTCAGCGGGAAGAAGGAGTTTCGTTAAGAAGTCATTTTGCGGGCGGCAACCATGCCGAAAGTACCTTTAACAAGCTCAGTCAAGTACTTTTTGGCGCAAAGTTCGTTGCATCATCAAGCGCGCTCCAATTAGGGTCTGTACCTAATTAGCGAACTCTGATTCCCTCGCAGCGGGTTGATTCCACGCGGGGGACTTCGATGAGGCTCAACGACAAGCAATGGGCTCTGATAGAGCCGCATCTGCCAACGAACCAGACCGGACCGGTGCGCGACGACGATCGACGCGTCATCAGCGGTATCATTCACATGCTTAAGTGCGGCGCACGCTGGCGCGATTGCCCGCCCGACTATGGTCCGTACACGACGATCTATCGTTTCAATCGCTGGGCAAGCGCGGCCATTGGCGGGCGATCTTTGAAGCGCTCGCCCGCTGCGGTAAAGACGGCGTGACTTTGTCCATCGACTCCACCACGATCAAAGCGCATCGCTCGTAGAGCGCGGAAAAGGGGGAGCATGAACAAGCGATCGGCTGCTCGCGCGGCGGGCGGACCACAAAAATCAACGCGCTGAGCGACCCTGACTGCAGACCTTGCGCATTTCATCTCACTCCAGGCCAGGACGCTGATATTGCCGCAGCGCTAGCCCTTTTGGAACTCGCGCCACCCATGTCGGCCCTCATTGGCGACAAAGAGTACGACGGCGACGGCTTTCAAGCCGAAATCGTCGATCGTGGTGCCAAGCCCGTCATTCCAAACAAATCCAACAGGGTCACTCTCCACAGCTTCAGCAAACGCGCCTACAAGGGGCGCAACGTCATCGAGCGCTGTTTCTGCCGCCTCAAGGATTTCAGGCGTGTCGCAACTCGCTACGACAAACTAGCCAGGAACTTCTTGGCTGCCGTCCATCTCGCCGCCATCGTTGCCTATTGGATCAATTGCGTCCGAGCCCTAGCTAGAACTCTAGTCCGGTACGCTATCGCCCTGATCACTGTAGTGACGTGGCCCATCTCTTCGGACAGATAATGGCGCTCGGATCGTTAGAAGGATGTATGGATAAGCCGCGAGCTGTCATTTTATGCCAGACAGCATGTAAGTCTCTCTCCCAGCGCCTGACGTATTGGTCTGTAGATGAGTGATGAGCTCCTATTGGTACGGGGGGCGACTAAGACATCTCCGTACGATCCATTTCCTCGGATCTAATACGAGGCCGGGTCGAGCAAGCGTGGCGTGGAGGAACATGCCATTGGCGCGGTTTGCTGGCGACTCCCGAACAGAACTTGCAGCATTTCGTTGGTGAACCTAGCACCACGCCGCAATAGACGACACTGGATTGACATTGAGGGACGCCTCGGCAAAGCGCTGCTTGCGGCCCTTGGAAGGTGATGTTGGATTGATCGAGAGAATAGTGGGGGCGAGTTTTAGGAACGTGGAGCTCGGCGATAGAGCGCGTAAACGGCTCATGCAGATTGGAAGCGCCGTAGGACGAAGCATTCCGCCCGTCTGGGATGATTGGCCAGATGTCAGGGCAGCGTACCGCTTCGTCACTAATGACCGGAGCAGCGAAGCGGGCATTCTTGCCTGCCATGCTATTGGCAGGTGCTCGTGCCCTCGTTACTGAAGGCCTTGTTCTTGTGCTGCACGATACACCCAAGTTCAGCTATCAATGCGAGAGATCAGAAGCGATAGACATCAGCAAGAGCATAAACAGTGGACGGCATCAGGTAAGCCGCCTCAGATCGAACAAAGCTTCCGCATCCTGATGCATTGGGGCCTCGCGGCTACACCCTGGGAGCGGACGTTAAGAGTCGGACACGGAAGAAAAAGAAGATCAATCGGACCCGGAGTCCCATCAGAAAAAGGAAAGCGTCCGGGTGGTTACAAATTCTCCAACAGTCTAAGTAATTGTTGGCGTACGGGACGCTTCCATATTGGTGATCCCGAGCCGGAGATCATCGAGCTATTCTGCCCAGCACGGGAGATCAGAGCTCATTTCCTGATCAGAAACTGCTTCGGCTGCCGGACTGGGGGCGGGGATCACACGATCGCCAGCGAAATGACGAGATCGCCATCAAAGGCATCCATGGCATCGGCACCGAAAGCCCCTGCAATGGCTCGTCCGTTGCAGTAGGTGCTTGTCCATATGGGCTTATCGCTCCGGGAATGCTGATGTGGGTATCAATTTCAGCGAGCGCTACAATGCGGGGATAGCGACGAGCGGCAGGCAGCCCTATTTCTCTCCAATTCCTGGAACGCCTGACAACTAAGGTGGGTCGCCAAAAGAAGTAGTAGCATCGATTATCCAGCATGTACGATACTAAGTCATGTGAGCGATTGATGACGATCGTCGAGGTACGGTAATGGTAAGCGCACTTATCCAGTTAAACGTATCACCAGCATACGAGGGGGCTCGACAAGAAAAATACGCTGTCAGTACAGATACTTTTAGATTGTATGACCGTTCGCGCAGCAATTTTGCAGAGCATATTCAGTCCTTCAAAGCGTTGTAGTGACGCGATCATAGATGCATGTCTCTGGTTGAGGGCGGATCGGGACTTGCACGTGTTCTGCAGCGCGATGGGCTGAGCCGTGGGCGAGGTTTGCACGCTTGGGAGAGGGACAATGTCGGAAGATGTCTTGCACGCGATTGTGACAGGGTCGTCCTCAGGCCTTGGAGCTGCGACGGCGGGTCTGTTGGCCGAAGGCGGAGCGCGGATCGTGATCAATTATTCGAAGAGCGAGAGAGAAGCCAAAGCCACGGCAGAAGTATGTCGCAAGGCTGGCGCAGCCGAGGTCATGGTAGTGCAGGGCGACGTCTCACGCGATGAGGACTGCCGGAAGATAGTCGCAGCTGCCGCGCACTGGGGGCGGCTCGATGCGCTTATCAACAATGCTGGCACCACACAACATGTACCAGCTCACAACCTCGAAGGGCTCTCTGCGGACGATTTTCTGCGCATCTTTGCTGTCAATACCATCGGGCCCTACCAGATGATCCGTGCGGCGCGCCCGCTGCTAGAGACTACCGTCGAGGTAAGGCGACGGCCGGCCGCAGTGGTGAACGTCTCGTCAATCGCCGGTATCAATGGGAACGGCTCGTCGATCGCTTACTCAGCGAGCAAGAGCGCGCTGAATCAGATGACTGTGTCGCTGGCGCGGGCGCTTGCACCTTCCATTCGCGTCAACGCGGTTTGTCCGGGTTATATCGACACGCCTTGGTTCGCCAAGGGCCGTGGGCAGGAGAGCGCAGAGCGAGTACGCGCTGCTGTGCTCGAGCGCGTGCCGCTTAGGGTCGTTTCGACTGCCAAGGACGTTGCACAGCTCGTGTGTTTCCTCGCAAGTCCTGCATCAAGCAACATGACCGGCGAATGTGTGCGGACGGACGCCGGTCTGCATCTGATTCTGTGATGACCTCCTTGGTCACACTGGGCCTTGTCTCTGCAGCTTGTGCGCGGCTCAAGGTGGATGCCACCTATTCCTAGCGATGCCCCTGCGCTCGGAAGTAAGAACATTTTATCGACCCGGATCACTCACTGCAAATTGTCGGTAGAAGCGAACGGCTGAATCAGCCGGCATACGGCCATTAGCACCTCGCTGCACCATATCGCATTCGCTACGAAATAATCGAGATGCGCTGCGCTTCGAGGTTCAATGCGCGCATTAGAGAAGGTATTGTTCCTAAAGTGTGACGAGAAAAGGCTAGGAAGACCCGAGCGTCGCTTGGCACATGATAACGCCTCAAGCCACCGGTAAGAGCGAAGACCTGTTTGATCGACGCCCCCCGAATCCGAACTTTGAAGGAATACTTGTGTGGTGGAATTGATCCCATCGATACTACCAATCATGATAGGTTTCAAATGGCGAATCTAACCTTACATTGAGCTCGGAAGCAAACCCCGGATACGCCCCGATGATGTCCCATCCCACAACGCGCACTGTTGAATCTCTGAGGCCATACCAGTCAAAAACATGGAACGGGCTTTCTGTCTATTACATCGAAAATCAAAATGGCGGCGGTCTCGATTATGCAGACGATTACCTTGATTTGTTCAAGGACCTCGAAAGTGGACGTCGGTTTGGGCGGATGTTCGAATGGTGCTCTGGTCCCGCGTTTATCGGATATTCGATGTTGGCTAGCAATATTTGCGAGACTCTATGTCTTGCCGATTGTTACCGGCCGGCCATTGATGCCGCGCAGTACACTGCAAGCACAAATAACATCAGTGATCGCGTGACACTTTACGAAGGCGATGGACTTCTGGCGCTGCCAGAATCTGAGAAATTCGACCTCGTCGTTGGTAACCCGCCCCACTTCGTCGAGCGCAATATGTTGGAGTACGCCAATGTTGAATCCCGGATATACTTGGACGACAAGTGGCTCCTGCATCGCCAATTTTTCGCGGGAATACGCAAGCATCTTGAGCGCGATGGCCTAATTGTTTTGTTCGAAAATTCGAGAGGTTCGCATATTGAGACTTTCAGGCCTATGATCGAAGCTGCGGGGCTTAAGATATCTGGTTGGCAGTGGTCGTGCCGATTTGGTCACCTCTTTTGGTATCTGTTCGTCGTGCGAAATGATTCAAAACTGCAACTGCGGATGCCTGCTCGCGGTAGTCACTCCGAACTACGATTAGGATAACAGTTCAAACTTGCTTGCCGTCCGCGAACGGGCTCTGAGGGCTCGTCTGGCTAATGACAGCGGCGATTGTTGGCAGCTTCGAGATTGAGCTCGTGGCAAGTCATCCAGAGGTTCTGAGCAAGGTGAGTGCTACAGGCGAGAAAGACGCGATATCCGTTCTCGATTAGGGAAGAACCGAGCACGGCTACGAGAGTGGCCCCGCGTCATGGTCGTGGCCGTGTTGTAGCCTTGGGAATCGTCAAACGACATTCAGAGCTGCCCCCCTCATTTTGTCTCAGATGAGGATGTTATCGGAATGCACCCTAGTGGACTGCACCCCTGACCCAGATCCCGTGGGTCCGAGCAAGCCGCCCGCGAAGCGCGCCTCCAGAGCGCCGTAGCGTGCGGCCTTGCGGTGATTCGAAGAACCGGTCGGGATTGGCATACTAAAATACCGAAGCTTGCATCGAGAGCGGTGCTGATGAGTTGTCGGCCGACCTTTGGTCGCCAATTGTTCCAGGTCGCTGCACCGTGCGCCGCTGGTCCCCGCCGAGGCGACCGGGCGCATGCGCTCCGAGCCGGGAGAGTGGCGCTGGCTTGCGCCGCACATAACTGTGCCGAGGAATGCCCCGCGGCTCACCCTCATTCCAACCATCGTCGAGGCTCTCGGGCAAACGCCGCCAGTCGCTTTGCACGGTCGAGAGACATCTGGAAGCTTGACACCGATTTCGTGCATGCCGAGAATCTCAGCTTAAAAAAACGAGGCGGCTAGCGAACGCAAGTCCAGAGGTCGCGCAGCGGCGAGCCCAGTGGACAAAGTATCAAGTTGGCGTCGAAGGCGAACGCCGGGTTCTCCATTGACGAAACCTGAACGCGAACCTATATGGCCCCCCTTTGCGGGGATGGGCGGTCCGCGGGCACAGGCTCCGCGCCAAGGGCGTCCGTCCGCTGGAAGACCATGAGCTTCCTGTCGGCATTGCGCCATCATAGGATCTATGGGCCGTGGTTCAGCGATGACCGATCGACGACGCGAGCTTTGACCTATGTCGAGAGTTCTGCTGCCCGTCTTCAACCCGGCGATATCGTCGCGTTGGATAACCTCGGCGGAGCAAAGCAGTCCCGCCTTCAACCCCGATGAATGCGCCAACTACCTCAAATGCTCAGATTATCGAACTTAATGCCATCACGCTTCAGCGTAAAAAGGACGGGTCGATACCACGCTACTCGCCTTTCAAGCCCAGGTCGGTGGATAAGCCAGAGGACGCCCCACACCTGGCGGAAGCTCGGTCACTGATCCTCACACGATGCACTCCGTCAGTAGATCACGACGGCCCTGCGCGTTGATACTCCTGCATTTCCCAGCACTAGTCATCCTCGGTTCATCATGACGCGTATGCGACACTCGTTTAGACTTGCGTTAGATCATGAGCAACGGAATCCATCATTATCCGCCAGAGGCCCGCAATGTCGTCGACAGGCAAGCTTGTCATGCGCCGGATCGGCGAAGAGATCGGCGGGAAAGCCGTGCACTCGAACAAGATCAAAGCTAGATCCGGATTGGCGGCAAGCAGACGAGAGACGCAAATGGCGACATCCGCCTCAATGTCGGCGGTTCCGGTAAATACCGGCGGTCGCTTCATTTCGTTCTGGTATAGTGTACCCCTTCTATGCCGCCAATTACCAATTTAGCCCGTTGACCCGGATCGACAACGCGATGCACGCGTTCTCTGGAATTTCTTGCGCCGGCGGAAAGGACAGCAATCTTGGCGGTCGGCGGCACTTGGCGAAGCAATGCTGGTAGCAAAAGCAAGCTTGATGTGGCGACTGGCACATTCACCGACGCGGCCACCGCTTCCTGGTGACGCATGAAGGAGGCGAAGTTTGAGCTTATTGCAACAGCTCCTCTTAGCACCAAACGCTTGGCTGCTGCGATAGTGGCTGGTCCGATAGCTGGATCGCCGCGCATCGTCACGTCTGCCCCAGGCTCCCTCGGCGGTTTCCGAGGTTATTGTAAACGCAAATGTTGTTCGGTGAAGGATCGAGCCGAGCCTCGGGGGGTGGGAGAGTGCCGGCCCCCTTTCCAGGTTGAGAATTCCAAGAGGACGAGAATTGTTCCTTGTCATAAAAGGTCTGCCGAGTGATAGCTGGTTATTACAATGCCTCCGCTGGCGAATCCGTAAGTATGTCAAGCAGCCCGCGTTGCCCCGTTAGGTCCGTGTGAAAGTCATGAGCGGGGGGAGCTGAGCATGACCGACAGTGGGATGCGCTTATGTAATGCTCAGCGGGTGTTGGCTCACCATCTGCTCGACCGATCGCTCGGCCCATTGCGTTTGAACGTCTTAGTGTGGCATGTCGGGTCTCATTGTTGAGCTTCTTCTCCGCTATCGATTTCTTGTCGTGTTGGTCCTTTGACATTCGCAATGGCTGATCGAAGCTCTTCTTGAGCGCGCCTCCAGCCTTCGACAAGATCACGCAAAGCGGCGGCCACTCGTTCGATCCCGCTCTCTAGCTCCCGCAGCGATGTCACTATGGCATCCGGCGCGGGTCCTCCCCCTGCCCGAGCCGTTCGCGCGATGACGTCCGGGGGCGGTGAGGTCTCTGAGTTGAGCGCCCGATTGTGTTGCCCGATCGTCAAGAGGCTCGGCGCGCCATTCTCGATCGCCGTGGTAACCAACTGCCCGACTTCATTGTGGGCGGAACGAAAATCGAGATCACGACGGAGCGCGAGGCGAGTCGCCGTTTCCATGGCATTGACGAACGACGTTTCGAGCATTGCGGATGCTGCGTCTTCGGCGATGATCAAGCCCGAGAGACACAGGCGGATGAGGCGCGCGGCCCCAATGGAATGGTCGATGCCAGGCCAGACATTGCGCGTAGCCTCCGTTCCGACCGCGACGCAGTTCGTGAAGGGCGTGCTATGCATGGCCGTGACTGCGGCTACGAAACAGCCAAGGATCGCGCCTGCTTTTCCTTGGGCTTGCTCGAGAAGGAAAGGGTTGCGCTTGTGAGGCATCGCGGAGCTAGATCCGACTAGTTCGTCAGGTAGAGTGGCTAATCCGTGATCGCCGACCCACAGCAGCAACGTCTCGGCGATGCGGCTTAGAGATGATCCTAGGATTGCGCAAGCTGCCAGGACGCGAAGAACCAGGTCTCGAGAGGCCACGCTGTCAATCGAGTTAAGTGGCGGGCTCGAGAAGCCAAGCAGCCTGGCCGTCAACTCCGGGAGGATGGGCAAGGTCGTGCCGCCGCCGGCGCCGGCTCCGAGGCAGGAAAGGTTGAGAATCGGATGCACGGCCAGTAGCGCATCTAGATCGCGCGCGAGCGCGATGGCGAAGGCCGTCAGATGGTGCGCAAAAGTGGATGGTAATGCTGGTTGGCGGTGGGTGTGCAGCGGGAAGTCGGTCTCAAGGTGTTCGCGAGCCAGACTGCACAGCAGTCGCAGAAGTGTTAGCAGTTCGTTTGACAGTACCTGATACGGCGTTCTCAGCTTTAGTTTCAACAGGGTTGCATTGATATCGTTTCGGCTCCGGCCAAGATGTAGATTGCTGGCTTCGTCGCCAATTACTGAACGGAGATGATCCTCATAAGCGAGATAGGAGCCGCGGGGGGCAGGGCGAGTTGCAACGCTCTGAAAGTGTTCAGCTTGCAGTTTGTCGAGCTCGGTCAGCACTTTTCGGGCGAGATCGCGGTCAATTAACCCGACTCGCTCAAGCATGATGGCCTGGGCTCGATCAATATCGGCGTAGAAGGGTAGCTCGTCCTTCGCGGCACGCTGTAGATCACTGTCGAAAACGATAGCGCTGGCTTCAGGATGAAGAGTCGACTTGATGCGGCCTGTGCTTTGCAAGGGTATCTCCTCATGCGCCAAGGATGAAAGCGACGGCAGCTTCGGCGCGCCGTGCAACAACAGCAGGGTCGTCGCCAACAGCAATGACGTGACCGATCCGATCGCGGAAATCGTTTTGACGCCTGAACTCTAATGGGGGAGTTTGGTACAGTACGAACTCCGTCACTCCGAAGCGGTCGACGAGCTGCTCGCAATTCGGAGGAAGGGCGAAGAAGCCGTCACGCTCCGGAACAATGAAACGCATCGAGCCATGTGCGTCTCCGGTCAAAGCGGGCGAGGACATCCCGAGCAGGCTACGGAGGACCGCGAGGACCGGGTCAAAACCCGTTGTGTAACGAAAAAGCGTGGGGATCGAACCGCCAGCAAGGCGTGGATTGACCTCGATTATCGTGACACAATCCTCGCCGACCCGGAGTTCGACATGAGCTGGTCCTTTCACGTGCCCGAGAACTTGGATGGCACGAAGCGCCTCATTTTCGATTTTCACGCGCAACCTGGACGAGATCGGCGCTGGTATATCATGTCCGATTTCAACGAAATGCGGCAACGGTCCAAGGTGTTTGCGCGTTACGCCGATGATCTTGCTATCGAGAATCTCGACGGAATACTCCTCGCCGGCGACATACGACATAAGAAGAGCACCAGACTGGGTAGGGCGGCCACGCACGTCATTCGTGGTCCTGAGGAGCTTGCGCAAAGCATCACTTGCGCCTGTTTCGGTGTCGGCCAGCGTGACCCCGATGCTGCCGGTCCCGCTGATCGGTTTGGCTACTGCAGGTAACCCGATCTGCTTGATCGCGTTGCCGATATCGCGCTCCGCTCGCACTGTCGCGCTATAAGGCACGCCGATACCTCCCGCCCGCAGGGCTGCGGACTGGCGATCCTTGTCTCGACAAACTGCGATTGCATTTGGATTCGGACCGGAAAGCCCTAGCCGCTTAGCTTCCAGCGCTGCTGTGTAAAGGTAGAAGTCGCTGGAGGTCGTGAGCAGCGCGATCGGCGTGGTCGCTGCGATGCTGTCGATCACAGCTCTAACAGCGGTTTCTGAAGATGTATCGCATCTACGTAGCTCGAGGCCCGAAATGCGATTCAGAAAGGAATACCGTTCGGGTGACGCTGTAACAAAGATCGGAACAAGCCCAAGCTCTTGTGCGCGCAGAATAAAGTCGGCGCCCGAGCCAGTGGTGTTGGATTCGATGAAGATCGCAGCTGAGTTGGTCACTTGTGCACACTTCAATTGGCGGAAGGTTGATCACCCATTACCTCGGTCAACGAGCGACGGCTCCAGTTGAAGCGGCACCAGCCGCTATCAGCATGAAGCGGGTGATGGACAAGGACAGGCTCGGTCGCGGCGAGTACGGCCTGATAGCCGTTGGTGGACATCCACGTGGGATCGTAAACGTTGTGCTCGTAGCGATTGCTGTCGTCTGGAAAGACGGCGAGCACCTTGCTTTTGGTAAAGCGCTCGGCGTACCACTTAGCGACTAGATAGGCCGCCCCGCTCGTCGGCCCACGCCTTAACGACGTCTCGCGATGGAGCCGGTGCGCAGCTTGATATGCTTCGTTAGCGCCGAGCCAATGGATCTCATCAAACGCTTCGTGGAACAAGTTGCCGGGTAGAATGCTATTGCCGAGCCCCCGCAAATCACGTCGGCTCGCCGGTTGGCCGAACAAGACGCTTCCGAAGGTGTCGATCCCGATGAGTTTCATTTCGGGAAAGAATGCTCGACAATAGCGGGCAAGGCCACAGGATGAACCTCCGGAGCCCACAGTTGCGACCAGAATGTCGATCTTCCCGAAGTGCCTTATCGCTTGCTCAGCTGGGCGCGCATACGAAAGATGGTTGCCGAGGTTGTCGTACTGTCGTGACCAGGTAGCTCCGGTCCGATCCATAAAGTCGAGGAGTGCCTTTTTACGGAGCTGCTGGACGTTCGCGTCGGATGCTGTCGCCTCGACGAGGTGAACTTCAGCGCCTAACTCCTCGATCGTGCGTTTAAGGGGGGGCTCGATGGCGCGGTCGCCGAAGATGTGTAACCTCAGCGAGAACTGCATGCAAACGATGGCGAGAGCGAGAGCCATTGTTCCGCTCGACGTTTCGACAATCGTCGTGTTGGAGCTGATTGTGCCATCGCGAAGGCCAGATTCGATGATGTTGAAGGCAGGAAATACCTTCATGACCCTGAAATCGATAGCGGCCAGGTTTTCTGGCCGCAGTGAAACGATCTTAAGAGGCGCATGGGCGTCGATGGTGTCTGAGAGCGTGTGCGCCATCGTCTATCCTCAATAGGGAGTCGAGAAGCTGCGGAGGATGTTGAAGCCAAGGCGACCGACTGCGGATTTAGCCTCATCCAGTCGGCTGCGAAGGTCGGCTAAATGCGGGTCGAAGATCAGGCCGGCGACCGTGCCGCTATGGGCAACAACAATACCGGCCGATCCCGTGTCTTCCTTGATGCGGAGGAGTTCGTCAAACCTCGGCTTCTTGAGCGGATTCTGCAGGGCGGTCTCGCTCTGTATCGCGGAGAAAGTCGCCACCCGGCCGGCAAGTGCGACGCTCTGCTCTGCGATCGCACGCTCCAGGACAGCCAATGCGCAGCCGAAGGCGGCGATCTGATCACGTGAGTAGCGCGCTCGCGGTAGGCAGTCCGTTCCAACCCCATTGGCCACGCCGGTGTCGAACCCCAAAATGTACATTTGTGGGAGAGGGCCGTTGAACAGTTGGACAACTTTGCCCATTCGTTGAGCGAAAAGAATAGTGCTGCTTGTGCAGTCGAACATCAGCGAGTCGCACGCATGCTCAGCTGCCACCGCAAGCTCCGCCTGAAGATGGGGCGCCAGAAGCACCCGTGATCCCCGATACGCTGCGACGCACTTTGCGATCGCACGGATAGAGGCCACTACGCCGCTCGTCGAGGAACCCATGCCGGCGCCTTCCGGAACAAAAGTCCTGACCTCAAGAGTGGCCGCCATATTCTTCAATCCAAAGGCATCGAGGGCAAGTCGAGCGGCGAGCTCACATTTGTAGAAATGACTTGGTGTTACTTCGATGCCGGTGCGGCCAACTTGCGGCACAAACTTCCCGATGCGGCTCGGCTCCAACGTCGCACGGGCTTCCGACCCATCGGCGTGCGGCATGTGAACTGAAACGAGCGCGCGCACCGTGCGGCGGTCCGCCCCTTTCTCAAGGGCGAAAGCTCCCTGGAGCAGCTCGCCGAAGTGAGGGTGGCAGGTTGCCACCCCGCATGGCTTCGCGAGTGAGGCGGAGCTAGCAATCTTGCCCTCCCCCGGACTTCTCGTCAGCATCTCCATCATATCATTCCTCTACCGCGGCCGCGCGGCCGAAGAGCAAGGGACTTGCGTTGAAGGTAACATAAAAAGCCGATGGAAACGGCCTTCATCCTGTGATGTCCGTTTACGAAGAGTGTCATAGAAACCAACCTAGAGCTTCATCTGCATCACTGCCGTCTCATTACTTAGGTGAATGGAGGCCTCAATCCATCATGCTCCGTAAAACTATGTCTTTGAATCGACGATTGTGGTCATGACAGTGTGGGGCTCTTTGGTGATCGCATGCTTCGCGTCGTAGCCGGACTGACTTACTGGATTAGCAGCCGCACATTTAGCGACGCGTACAGATGTGCGCACCTACCAACAGAGGGAGTTCGCGCGTCAAAATCGCGTTCAGCGACCGTCGGAGCTGCTCGACGTTCAATATTGTGACGTAAAAGCCAGGCAACGCCAGTGTTTGCCGGACATGTTCGTATCTGCAAACATACAGTAGAGGCAGCGAGCAAGGTACGCAGATCTTCAAAGAGGGTAGTTCGGGAGGCAGTGCGGATCGATTTTCATATTGCTTCAGATGCGGTGGGAGTAGTGCTCTCATTCCAATGTCGTATAGACCGATGTGCCCTGTTCGAATCCCGCTTTGGCCTGAGTTCAGAAATCGCCGATCAGTTGGCTGACTTGGCCTCCGCGGAGAAGTGCACGATCTGAGCAGCGTCTATTTCGATCGGCGCAAGCTATCCGTTCGCGGTCGCCGGTCTCATGGGACGAATACGCCTACCAGCGCTCTGAGAGTCCGTCGTAGCGAGGAGGACCTCTTTCTTGTATCTCCGAACAGTGTGGCGGTGGTGTCTGGTCGGTCGGACCGTCCAAACTTGTCAAGCGGCGAACGGTTGAAGAAAATGAGCCTTCTTGTCTCATCGGAGCTTATGTCCAATCGAGGACATCCTGTTTGAAGCCTGACAAATGGACGACCATTGTTAACTCGACAGCCGGGAAGTCGCTTCGAGTCTGACGTGTTGCGCGGATGGAGCGCCAAATCTTGTTGGCACGCGGATTGCTGGAAGCTGACGAACCATGTCATTGCGGAACGATCTCCCTCCGTTCCGAAGGAGTTCAAATGAAACCCTCGCCGTTGACTCAAATAGCTGACGCGGGCAGTGCACCAGGCGAATTGACGGCTGCTGGAGATCTCTCACCTCGGTTGTCATCCGGCCAATCAGAGGCATCCCCCGGCACCGTGGTCATGAGATTTATAGAAGGCGATCGCGAGATTGAGGAGACAGAGCTACAAGCGCGTAGCATTACACGTCATCATGTCACAAAATTCTACCGCGAGCAGATGGCGAGCAGCGGTTACTACGAGCAGCTAAGACGGATTGTGGAGCCCTCGGTTAAGGAGCTCGACAGTCCGGGCGTTTTGGACACGAGTGGTGAGCATGACAACACCGTGGTGCGCGGACTTCAGCACAAGTACGCACAGACCGGCTTGCTGCTGGTGACTAACCGTTGTGCCTCATATTGTCGTTTTTGCTTCCGCAAGCGATTAGTTGGCCGAGAATCAGATGAGATCGTCCCGGATGTCGCGAAAGTTGGTCAGTACATTAGCTGCCATCCTGAGATGACAAACGTACTGCTGTCGGGAGGCGACCCCTTTGTTCTTAGTACGGCAAAGCTCGACGAGATTCTTGGTCATCTGCTCTCGATTCCGCATCTAGCTTCCATTCGAATCGGCACCAAACTGTTCGCTTTTGAGCCAAAGCGCTTCGAGGATCCGGCTCTACCTGCTCTCTTCCAACGAATACGTGATGTGGGCAAGACCGCGGTGATTGTCACGCACTTTGATCACATCGGTGAGATCTCGGTCGATGCTGAGCGAAATATCAGATCCTTGCGTGCACAAGGAGTGCAGTTCCTCAATCAATCTGTGCTGCTTGCAGACGTAAATGACAATCCGGAGCTTTTGACAGCGACTTTCTCTAAGCTCCATCAAATTGGCGTCCGCCCTTATTATCTCTTTCAAGCAAGGCCGGTAAAGGGTGCGTCCCATTTTCAGGTGCCGCTTGGTCGCGGAATAGAGATTGCGAACGGCGTCAATCAACGTTTGGCGGGCATCGAAAAGACTTTCAAATATGTCATGTCGCATTACACCGGGAAGATCGAGATTCTTGATCTGGATGATGATGGACGTATCTATATGCGATATCATCAAAACAAGGTCCCGGAAGAAATCGGGAAGATCTTTTCAAGGCAATACGTCGAGTCCGCTTGCTGGTTAGATGATCTGCTGGAGGATGATCGAGTGAAGAACTAGAGGCCGCCGCGGGACGACGTGAAGAACTTCCGTATTGGGCGGAAACGTGCAGAGGAGGATCAAGCCAAGAGGCGGCGGATCCTAGGCTGCGGGCTCATCTACTCCGCGGCAACAATTTACCAGTCGTCCAGGAACGGGTCGCAGGGGTGTCCGGTGAAGGGGCTCCGGTAAGTGTGAACTAATTCGGGAACCCATGCTGTCGTGCCGAGCAGGCGCCGGGCTGATTGATGTTGGAGGATCGCAGTGCACGAAGGCTGGGTAGCGAGCCGGGCAAAATGCACGACTTGAACTTGCTAGAATTGAACAGCCACCTTGATATGGAGACCTCTGCGGTCATTTTAATTCGAGCGCGCGGTTCCATTGCTTTGGCGGTGGATGGCCGTAGGACTATCGACTTTTACTCAGGAGCCGGGTCGCTAAACTACGGCCACAACAATCATCGGATCAGGGAGGCTATTCTCGAGTATCTAACGTCAGATGCGGTGGTCAGCGGGTTCAGCATGGCTACTTCTGCTGAACTTAAGTTTGTCGATACGGTTCAGATCTGTCGTGCTTCGCGAACGGGGTTTGCTGCCATATCATTTCAAATTCACTGGATTAAGTAACGCCATCGCTATCGACACAGCTCTGGAACTCTCGCGCAAAGTCACGGGACGTCAGAATATCGTCTTGTTCACCAGTGGACAGAGAGCGGCGTGAGTCCTGGATCCATTGCCCTGCGCCGCGGCGGGCTTCGACGTGCTGGCGTTGACGTGTCTAGACGAGGACTAAGTCTTGTTCCGTTCGACGGCTATGTTGGGCCCGGCGTTAGCACAACCGACCATTTGCGAAATGTGTTGCTTGACCAGCACAGCGGCATTGATCGTCCAGCTGCCATTCTGGTCGAAGCTGTGCAGCGAAACAATGGCATGAACGTAGCTCAGAGAGAGTGGTTAAGGTCGATTCCGGCGATAAGCCTGCGAACTCGAAACTAAAAAATTGGCCTGTCCGGCCACAGCCCATTTCCGTTTCGTCTAGGATCAGTACGGCGCCAGTCTCTTTCGCAATTGCCTGTTGTGATGTCGAGTTCTCTGAGCGGTTGTGGCTTACCGTTGTCAATGCTGCTGATTAAAGATGAGGTCGACCATACTTGGCCTGTGCAGCACGCGGGTGCGGAAAAGACCGACATTGCGTTTGCGGCTGCAGTCGCTGCCATAGATATCTATTGGCGCGACTGCATCCTCTCGGGGGAGGTGCAGCGCTTGGGAGAGCTTGCGCGCTGCCGGCTAAACGCCATTGCTTGCTACTACGGGGGCAGCTTTTCTGTTCGGGGAGGGGGCTGGCGTTGGGATTTGATTGCCAGACATCGGAAATTGCAGAAGCGACCAGACGCAACGCCTTCGCGAGAGGTCTATTTATTGAGCGATGCGCTTCGGTTGGTCAGGTCATACAATTCTTGCCGGCACTCACGATCGATAGCGAGACTCTCAAAAGGGGCCTTGAAATATTTGAAGACGCCTTGGCAGAGGCCCTGGATCAAAGAGGGACTTCGAGGCTTAAATCTCAGCGGGATATAGACAAAGATGATGTGACCTGAGCTGGCACTGAACTGCCTGTCGCCAGTTTGTCGGCAAAGTAGGGCGAGCAATGGACGTGCGGATCACGCAGCCGATGTCCTTTGCGGTGAGATGAGCGGCATCGGAAGTGGAGTGGTGATGCTGGAAAGGGTCTGCAAGCAAGCGAGGGTTGCGCACATGTGACAGAAGGGCAGAACTCTTTGGAGTGAAGAGCAGTTTAGCCGAAAAATGCATGAGACGCTAGCCGCTGCTGGATCCAAACTGAACGGGAAGTTCAAAGCATCGAAGTATCGTCAGACAATGTAGACGGGCAGGACGACTAAAATGATTATGCTGCGTGAGGCGCGGCTCAGGTGAAGCTTGGTGAACGAGTCCCGTGTTCCTCGAGAAACATGCAAGCTGAAACGAAAGAAGTTCGCGATCGCATGCGCAGTGGTCCGTCTAACAAGTCTTGCGAGCTTTTTGATTTCCATTAGGTCAATGTGAACGCCACCAGTCTCGTCCTCTCGCGCGTACCTGCGTACGAACGGCATCCCACAACTTGGCCTGTAATAGCCCACGAGAAAAGGTAGTACGACATTCATTGTCCAGAGCGTATCATGTGTCATCGTTATAACGTGCGGGGTAACTCATGACGGTCGACGAGCGAGCGGCAGCAATGTGCGCACGCATTCCGGTGCATGTCTCACGATCCATTCCGATATGCGACACCGTGGCCGCCCAGAAAGACATCAACCTGTTCCTGGGATTAGATTTTAGTGAATATGTCTCAATTACCCAGGCAACTCCGACAAAAGGGCGAACATTTCCAAACTTTCGGCCTGACCGATCGACTATTCTCCCAGGCGAGGGATATTGGGTGGTCGGTCTCGACAAGAACAACGACGTCGTGCTTACAAATGCTACTCGGCTGTATGACCTTTCGCACAGTAACTTTGCAGAGCATCTTCGGTCGCTGAGAGCATTTTACAGTGAGCCGATCAAACATGCGCATCATCACGATCGTTGCGCTTGCATAGCGCCCGCCGCAGAGGAGATGACCGGAAAAATAGCCTACAACGGGGATCTTTGGGTGCGCAGAGATCTTAGAGGACAGGGCGTCCCGGGGATGATTGCCCGAGTTACGCGACGCATCGCTTATGCTATGTGGGCTCCCGATTTCTTATGCGCGCTTGTGGCTCGCTGGCGAGTGGATAAAGGGCTTCCACACTACTATCATCATGAACCAGACGGATCGATCTTGCGGCTGGTAAGAGAGAATATTGCTGAGGATAATTGGCTTGTGTGGGTAACTGGTGAAGAGTTAAAGAGCGAATTCAGCTGCGATCCTTTCGTTGCGCCGTAAACGATTCGTGGTCTGATCTAGCAACGCTGAAGACGTGCTGGCAGCGATCGTCGTTCATTGGCTACGATGGGATCAGGAGATGGTGCGTGCGGGGACAATTGAACGGGCGCGGTGTTCAGCTAGGTTCGGGGCGGCATGCTCATCCACTGTCAGAAAAGTGTGCTGGACCGGGAGTGTTGCGCGCTCCCGGTCAGCCGGGCTTCTGTCCTGCCGATGAGGCATTCGCCGCCTTCTCGCGCACAAGTTGGCGGACGGTTTCCACCGCATGCACCACCATGACCTTCTCTCTATGGTGGACGGAACAATGAAATGGCCCGTTGCCATCAACTTCTTGGCCTTCGCAGTGCTCTGACTGATGAAAAGGCAGCGGAGAATCCTCGCCAAATGCGAAATTCAGCTCTGTCCGCACTGCCGCGGTATGTTGGCATCGACTTCTCCCCAAGCCCGACGCGCGTGTCAGCTGTTTCGTTGTCACACGTCCTTTGCAGAGCACCACAACGCAGTATCGCGTGCCGTAGCGATCGGGCTACACGGTGAGCGAACTTGCCACTCCAAGTACGCCCGCTCCTGCGGACTCGATACAAAAAGGCCCGACCGGTCAGCCGTCTAAAGGTGCCTTCGCCACAAGCGTTGTCCTCAGAGAGGAACAACTATTGCGGACGAACTGTAGTCGCGTGATACTTGCTATTTGATGAGCGTCTGACGGCGCCAGCTCTCAACTGCCTTGTCTAGAGCGGCTACAGCCGCTGGATCTGCCCAGCGGTCCCAAAACTCGATCGTGCCGCTGAGCGGCTCGTTGAGAGGCTTGGCAATTCGGATACGCGTTGGTAGTAGAATGGCATCACCAACAACCAGGGCCTCGCCGGTGTCGAGGACTGGCAGCAATTCGCCGAAGCTGCCTAGGCTCTCGGGCAACAGTCGGCGAACCACCGCTTGGTCGTCGCCATTGGTCAGTCGCATGGCAATCAGATTGTTGCACTGACTGACGACGGTACGATTTACCTCTGCGGGCCGCTGGCTGATCACGACCAGGCCGACACCATATTTTCGGCCCTCCTTGGCAATACGTTCAAATATTGCGATCGCATTCTCGGCAGCGGCGGAGGCTGCATTCTGGGGAATGTAGAGGTGTGCTTCGTCGCAGAACAGCGCAACGGGATGGCGAGCCCCCTGTGCACTCCACTGTTGCACATGAAATGTCATGCGCGCGACCATTCCGACAATAAGTGGGAGGATATCCGAGGGCACCTCTGAGAAATCCACTACCTTCACCCCGCCTTGACCGCCCTTGGCGGCTCGTCCGCCCAGCAGCAGTGTCACCGCCTGTTCAAGCCATTCATAGCCATCGGCAATCGAAGCGGCTGGAAACAGAAACCCAAGCCGCCGGTCTGTGCGCTTGCCTTCGAGGCGCTGGATCAGACGGCTGAGTTTGCCGTAAAAGTCGCCCTGCTTCTCACCTCTTGCGCCCGGGACCATTTCCGTGTTCAGGCGGTTAAGCGTTGCAAGTACACATTCCATTGCGAACGGGACGGGGCTGTCGATGGTAAAGTTGGCCAGGATATCGGTATGTCCTCCATCAGCCAGAAAGCTGGACTTGGCATCCACAATCGCGCGGGACATGACCATGGCCTGATTGGGCGCGTTCTGGTCTGTGCGATCAACGAACATCGAGACGAGCGCTTCGTAACTCATCAGCCAGTACGGAAGATGAAGAATGCCATCGGATAGCCCTCTGCCCGCGTCAATATCGCCCGGGCCTGCGACGCGAAGATGGACGAAGCCATCGCCAGCCATGGACGCATATTCGCCATGCATGTCAAATACGATCGCATTGGCGCTCTTGAGCTCGGCCACTTGCTCGAGGAGGCGGGCCGTCGTCCAGGACTTGCCGGAGCCGGTGCTGCCGACGACCAACGCATGGCGCTGAAAGAGCTTGTTGCCATTGACATACGCTTCGGCCTTGGGATCAAGAGTATAGGCTCCAAGCGACAGACGCTGCGCACCGGCGGTCACGTCGGAGATGACGCTCATGAAGCGGGTGAGCCGTTCGCCTTCGAGAGCAAAACAGTATGCATCTATCTCGGGAACGGTCTCAAGCGTGCGCCTAAATACGTTCGATCGGCTACCGTCTCGATCAAGCAACGTGCCAATCAACGTGACACGGACGAGATTGACCTCGGGGTGTGCTTCCTCACCAAGGTCAACGTCGGCCACTTTCGCTTCTTCGAGCGCTGTGCGCGTAATCTTGTATATCACACCGATCAGCTTGTGGCCTGCCAAGCTGCTCTGCAGTGCCACCAGTCGGTTGACCTGGATGGCTCGCAAGGCCTCGATATCATCGACGCGGACGATCACAGTGGCAGTGTCGACCGATTGGACGCGGCCGAGCGCCTCGTGATCTGCAAAGTCCAAGATGCTCATGCGTCGGCTCCTATGAAATGATCGAGAAAGCTGTCGAGACGCCAAAGCGGCTTCTCGAGGTCGAATCCTGCGGGTGCATGGTGCATATACGCGCGCGCGCCGGCGTTACCCTCTTCAATGGCGAGATAGCGCCGGCACCGACCACCGGAGAGAAAAGCTTTAGCGCTAGGCGTCAACTCCTTTGTGAGGACAACCAGGGGTATAGAATTGCGGTCGCATCGCTCGATAAGTTTTGTTTGAACATGCTCGTCATTGAAGCCGTAGCCAACGCAGAAGTAGGAGCGCGCATTCTGTAACGCCAAATCGCTGCAGCCCAGGATTGTGCGGAAGGGCTCGCCGTGGGTTAGCCGATACTTGTCGATACCGGGTGTAATCATGAGCGGCGAATAGTTGGCTGGGATCGTGAGAGCACTTCTTACACCGATGATTTGCTTTGAGGCGTCCTGGAACCAATCGAGTGAGCCGTGAACCTTCCAGACCGCCACGGTACGTGATTGTCGTCCATTTACCGTCACTCGGGTGTCAGGGGATTGTGCCCGTGTTTGCAGGTAGCCATAGCTAAACCCGGTGAACGTGTTCGCATCGGCCGCATCGGCCGCATATTCGGCGAGCCGGTCGTAGTTGGGTGTCACGACGTGAACAGTGACATGAGTGCTGTCGAAGAGGTGACGATAGAGCCTGGTGAGCGGCAACGTGCGGCGGTCAGCCAACACGGCTGCCAGAGCGGCTAGATCGGAGGGCAGTAGAAATTCCCGAGTGACGGCGGCAACGAACAGCGTTTGTCGCTCGGTCGCACGTACTTGCTGGAGCGCAGTTTCGAGATCGGCTCCAGTTGTGAGCTTGTCAAGGAAGGACATCCATTCGGCTTTTTCTTGACCAGTCCATGCAGCTGGGAGCGGGGTCTCTAATAAACGTGCTGCTAAGGCGCCCATGCCCGGGACACCATGCGCCGCCGAGGCGCCGCTTCCGAGGATGATCACCGGGGCTGCGCTTAGCGCGCTTTGTGCAAATTCCTGTGCAAGCTCAGTGTGGCTCTTTGTTGCCATTGCGTCTCGCTTCGATCAGATCCTGAGGCTGATGCTCGGCCGCGGAGCGTAACCCGTGCGGCAATAATGCAGATCTCGTGTTTATGAATCGTAGCGCGGGTTTTCACTCATCAACCAGAGAGTTGCAGCGGCGCGCCGGGGTGAATGTTGCTTCTGAGTACCTTGAAGGTCGAATTAGAACGTAGTGTCCTTCACGGGCGCAGATCAGAGGCTCGTTTGCTGCCGGGTCGGAGCCTAACGAACGGCAGCTCCGTGCGCCGCAAATGAACTTCGTTGCCAAGAACAGCACCTCGGTTCTGACTCGTGGCCACGACGAGCTGGTGCTCACGCTCTCAGCCGATCACCGCTCTGGCCGCAAGCGAAGCGCCAGTCCTGTGGTAGCAACTTCATGGTGGGAGGCGTGACCGAACAAAATCGATGTTGTCGCTTCCGCATAAAGGCTTACGAAAACAGCTTACAAAGTTTAGATGTTGAATTCTTCGAATGCAGCTGGGTTTGACGACGAATTCCAGCGTCAACGCGAGCTTCGCCGCAGCAATTGAGATTTTTGGTTCTTGTGGAGAGACCTCTCTTCGATATCGCGAGTCAAGGCATCTAGCCATAGCACGCAGCCGTGGCGTCCCAACGGTATTGTAAAGTGTAGTCGATGCCTAGAGTTGCCCAGCTGAGGTGCGGGGATCAAGTCGGCCACTTGGCTGACCAAATTCGGGCCGAGGGCAGCGGCCGAGGCTGAAACGAGCGCCTCTGAAAAGTGGCGTCCAGCTCCTCCACTTCCGTCCTCACAAAAAAGGTTTCTATGAAGCCGCCCTCCGTTCGGCCCGATTGGGCGGCGGTTAAGTAGCGCGTTGTATAGGACGGGAGTGCCATGGATCTGGACCAAAGGTTTCGGGTTTAGATCCGTTAGTGGCCACAGACCAGCGCCCACTCCAGCGGCAAGAATGAGCGCACGCTTTGGAGCATTCAGGGCCATTTCATCTGCGTTTTTATCCCGAATTTCACTCCTCAAGGGATCGTGGACGCCTCCGTTCGGGCTTGCCGCGAACGTGTCAGACCACCCACCTCGCTGATTGAAAGAGGAATACACATTTTGTACTCGACGCATACACTGGCATCAGCCGCTGTGTGTGCTTCCTTAAGCCGTAGGGACAGATATTTTGGATGTCCATAGCGTCTCCGAGAGTTTACATCGCAGCCCATCGGGTGACACTGGAGCGGGACCGACGAGAGGTGAGAGCGCAACGGGCAGGGTTTTAAGAAGAGAAACGTCAGGCGTGAACCCTGCTGTCCTGGGCTATCGGGGATGCAGATATTGCTGTTCGGCCAAGGCGAGTTCGTCATACTTCAGGAGCTCGAAAATCTCGCTGAGCGGCGCAATATGAGGTTCAATGCTGGCAACGCTCTCCTCAGCTGCGATACTATCGCAGACGCGTCGCATTGCAGCTGTCGCAGCTCGCATGGAGTGATTGGCCCAAACGACCGTGGATATGCGCGCATCGCGATAGGCGGAGACTGGTGTTCGATAGTATGTCGTCGGAACGATCACGACAGGAAGCCGGTTCCCCCACTCGGTGACGAACGAAAGAATCTCGTCCGCGGTACTTTTTCGCGAGTGAATCAAGACGGCATCGGCTCCTGCGTCCGCATAGGCATGAGCACGCAAGATGGCCTCGTTCAATCCGTGACCGGCGATCAGCGCCTCGATCCTGGCCACGAGAAGAAGGTGTTCCGCCACCTTATCCTTCACAGCCCGCAGACGCCCGGAGATTTCATCGATATCGGCGAGGGGATGCCGCTCGCCAATGAGCGAGTTCATCTTCGGGAAGCAGCTGTCCTCAAGCGAGACGCCCGCCGCGCCAACCTGGCAAAGCTTGCGTGCAAGGAGGCGGGCATTGTTGAAATTGCCGAAGCCCCCATCCCCGTCAACGAGCACCGGTAGCTCAGTCGTATCCACGATCGTTCGACGCTTTCGACGAGCTGGCTCCATGAGGCTTCGTTGGCATCGCGAAAGCCCAGCGAGCTGGCAATCGACAAGCCAGACGCCCAGAGCCCCTTGAATCCCGAACGCTCGGCGATTCTAGCCGAAAGGCCATCATGCGCCTCCATCAGAAACGAGAGCTCACCATTCGAACAGACCTCGGCGCGAAGCCTTTCGACAGAGGATGGCCCGGTGTATTGCTGACCTGCGGTGGGCCGAACGGCTTGTGGTTGATACCGCATTCACAAATCCTGGGAAGCCCAGCTTCGATTGATGCAAACGTCGCTGTTCATACCCTTTTGGATTGACGGCGATCAATGACCAGCTTTGGTAGTTTATTTTGATGTAAAGGGCTTGCATGATTGCCAAGGATTGACGCGAAACGTAAAGTCGTCGTTATGAGTTCATGCGTGTTGATCCCGCTCTCTGGCGCGAGGAACGCTTAGTGAAGGGGGTTATGTTTCACACAAAGTGTGAAATCGACCGCTACGATTGTGGTAATGCGGTTGTGGCGTTTACGACATATGGCGAGAGCTCCTCGAGATGGCTGGCTTCAGATGGCAGCCTCGCCAGAGTGGAGCCGCTATCTCCAAAGAACTTGCTCTGATTGGGCGAGACTTTGCCTGGGCGCCTGAATGGTATGGCATTTGCTGATGCCGTTCTTGTTCTCTCAAGCCCAGGAGAAAGTCATGGCGGATGATGGGAAAGAGGTTGTGCTGTCGGAACGGGAGAGGCAGTGTTTGCGGTGGGTCGAGAAGGGGAAGTCATCCTGGTCGATTGGGGTCATCCTGAAAGTCAGCGAGAACACCGTGAACTTCCATATCAAGAATGCGATGCGTAAGCTCGAAACGAGCACCCGGACCCAGTGTGTCGTCGAAGCGCGACGTCTCCGGCTTATTTAGACCGCGGTTCGCGGTGGGGCTGATAAGGCGTGGATTGCCGTGGCGAAATGCGAAGCAAATTGCGTCCTGCCAAGTGTACTGCGATGAAAGAGGCGCTGATACTATAAACATGGCGTGCTTCCAGGTCGTCGCCCATCGTAATGGTGAGGCGCAACGGAAGAGCGAGCGGACGTAGTGCCGCCGGCGCGTCACGCTCTTGAAAGCTAGATGGGGAGTCCGGCGCTAATCATCTGTCTCCGTGTTGCGAGCCTATGGGCATGTCACAGGTTGAAGTCCGGTGACCATAGCGGCAGACCTCCTGAACTTACGGCTACCCAAAGGAGGTTTGGACGGCGTGGCGCGGAACTTTTGGGGCAGTGACAGTCGGCAGACGCATTTTCAAAAGGGGCTGCTCGTAGGACGTTGCTCGAACTCTAGCGGTCTACACGCCTCACCAAGTTCAGGTGATGCTCACGGAGCTTTGCCGGCTTGGTGAACGATCTTCGCGGGCCACCAATCCCCAGCTCGTTTTTTTGGTGGTTAGAGCGGCGTGTGCGATGCATGCAATTCTCCTGTGAACCGTTAACCACAGCAACCGAAGCAGAGGCAAAAGCGTCATCAGGACCCTAAGGCCTGGAATCTCGCGCCAGGGACGTTTCTATCGTTCGCGTATAGCTAGGCCCTCCGACAAAAACGAGCGCGAGCTCTTCGCATCGAGCCAGTGGCGTTAGTTATCGCTGCTCTTGAGGATCGGCGAACTCTTCGCTAGATCTCAACTGTTCACTATGGAGGTGCCGCCGTGGCAATGGGTATTGTGAAGTGGTTCAACCCAACCAAGGGTTATGGGTTCATCAGGCCCGACGATGGAGGCCCCGATGTCTTCGTGCACGTCAGTGCCGTTGAAAAGGCTGGTTTCACCACCCTCGACGAGGGAGCCCGCGTAAGTTATGAGCTCAAGATGGGGCGTACGGGCAAGATGTCAGCTGAGGATCTCCGGGTTGGCTGATCGAGCCAGCCGAGGACCCACCTCTTTTCCGCCTAAGGAACATAACTTTGGCGTGCATCGTTAGAACATTGCGATTGTGAAGGAGGTGAAGCGTTGGTAACGCAGGAGCCATCACCTTGTCGCGGGACAAAAAAGGTTTCTCAGCGCGGGCCAGTAGGCCATCTTGATCCCAGTGCAGCGATCTTTTCACCACGAGATCTGAGCTAGAAGAACGCGTCAGTATAGCTCCGCACCGTGCTCTGGCTCTGGTCTGGTGCGTTTTCTCTGGCTGGATTGTCTGCTGAAGATGCTCCGAACATTTATCCCTCGGTAAGCGCCACCTGAGACACGGGGCATCTTCCGCGTGAGTTTCGCGAGCATTCGGTAGTTGCTTATCAGGGGCTCTTGCGGCTCCTCGCCGGTCACGATCATCTCATGCAGTGTTGGACATTCATCAAAGCCGCCTTCCTAGGTAGGAATGATTGTCCCGCGCTCACCATCCTCCGTAAACAAGGACGGCATCGCTACACCGGAAACCTTGCGAGAAGCTGACGGGCTTCGCCGCTGGCTCGGAAAAAGGCGAGGCACCAGTGCCGCTTCCGCTCCTGCCGTTTGCGGGCTACGATTGTCTTAGCGCAATTGCCTAGACCACTGCCGGCCGCTTTGCCAACCTGCTTGGGGCCGAAACGTGCAAACGCACGAGAATGGTGCCAACTGCCTTCTGAGTCTTTTCGTCATCAACCTGCCGCGCAAATTCCCTGAGGCGAAGAAGCCGCGTCCCGTCGCGATCGGCGGTGTTGCCTCGAGCAACGTTACTCATGATCTAATCCAAAGCCGCGCGTTGGTAACAGCGGCCGGCCGGGAAACCTCCCCGAATTGCACCCTCCAAGAGCCCCTATCCGCCCTCCAGCCAAGCGCGAACAGCGGATTTCATCTCGATGATGTGATCGAGCCGAGCCGGGGAAAGTCTCGTTCTCCAATATCGCAGCACTCCAGTCGTCGCTTATCGCTCCTGGCCAACGCAGTCCGAGGCGGGTAATAGCGCCCCGACGAAGTGCAAGCCGCTTTTCGGTAGTTACGACAAAGGGTCGCTTTCGGGCCCCCAATCAACGGCTTGGGAGGACGGCACGATATGGCCGATGCTCGGCTGTTGATGTTACCTACTCTTTGTCGTGACGGCGCTGCACCGAGGAAGCAATGCGCATGGCTTCGCGGTACTTCGCGACCGTGCGGCGGGCAATATCAATGCCCGAAGCGCGCAACCGTTCCACGATGGTGTCGTCCGACAGGATTGCCGTGGGCGCTTCCGAATCGATCAGCTGCTTGATGTGGTGACGTACCGCTTCGGCGGAATGCGCCTCGCCGCCGTCAGCCGAGGCG
>NZ_JADPKE010000001.1:0-1679 GCF_023073795.1 Bradyrhizobium sp. 159
GAAAATTACAGTCCAGTGACACAAGCCAGGCTGGAAAATCCGGAACCTAGTAACTGGATGCTGTACCGACGCACCTACGACGGGCAGGGCTACAGTCCGCTCGAGCAGATCAACACTTCAAACGTCAAGAATCTCAAGCCGGTGTGGACTTTCTCCACTGGCGTGATCGAGGGCCACGAGGCGCCACCGATCGTTAACAACGGGGTGATGTTCGTCACCACCCCTATGGGACAGGTAATCGCCCTGAACGCCAAGACCGGCGAAGAGTATTGGCGCTACAAGCGCCAGCTACCGGATGATTTGTTCCAGCTGCATCCGACCAATCGCGGCGTCGGTCTGTGGCAGGACAAGCTCTATCTGGCCACAACCGATGATCACGTGGTTGCCCTCGATGCGAAGACCGGCAAGGTGGTCTGGGACACCAAAGTCCAGGACTATAAGAAAGGTCAGTATCTCACCCTGATGCCTCTCGTCATCGACGGTAAAGTCATCGTCGGCGGCTCTGGCGGTGAGCTCGGCGTCCGTGGTTACGTCGTGGCCTTTAACGCAGATAACGGCAAGGAGCTGTGGCGCACCTTCACCATTCCAGCGCCCGGTGAACCCGGCAGCGAAACCTGGACGGGCGACGACTGGAAGACCGGCGGCGGATCGGCTTGGATGACCGGCAATTACGATAAGGACACCAGGACCATCTACTGGGGCATTGGCAATGCTGCGCCGTGGCCGGGGGACGCACACCCGGGTGACAATCTCTATACGAGCTCCGTGCTCGGCCTCGATCCCGATACCGGTAGGATCAAGACACATTTCCAGTACCATCAGAACGACTCCTGGGACTGGGACGAAGTAGAGGCGCCGATACTGGTCGACCTGCAAAGAGATGGCCGCACGGTCAAGAGCCTGATCCATCCGGGCCGCAACGCCATCTTCTGGATCTTGGAGCGTAAGCCGGACAAGATCAGCTACGTAGCCGGCTGGCCCTATGTTCATACAGACGTCTGGAAAGGCATCGAGCCCGAGACCGGCAAGCCGATTGTCGACCCTGCGCACAAGCCGGTGATCGGCAAGCGGGTCGAGTTCTGCCCGTCACTGTGGGGCGGCAAGGACTGGCCTTCGGCGGCCTATAGCCAGAGGACCAAGTACGTCTATGTGCCGGCCAACGAGAACACCTGCGGCGGCTTCACCGGCGAGAAGGTTGCGCTGAAGCCTGGCGAACTATGGCTTGGCACCAAGCCTGAGGACATCGGTCTGACGCTCCGTCCCGGCGCCACACACATTGGCGAATTGCAGGCTTGGGATCCCGCAACCGGCAAGAAAGTCTGGTCTCACAAGTTCCCGAAATCGCAACTGTTCGGTTCGGTACTGGCGACCGCGGGCGATCTCGTCTTTGTCGGCGGGACCAACGATCGCAACTTCCGCGCTTTCGATGCGAAGAGCGGCGAACTCTTGTGGGAGCTGAAGACCAACTCAGGCATCATGGGCATGCCGGTATCCTATGAGGTGGATGGCACCCAGTATATCGCGATCCAGTCCGGCTGGGGCGTTGACGCGCAACGCATCCAGGATGCGCTCGCCACCCAGAACGTCGGGGTTGAAAACAACGTGCCGCAAGGCGGGGTGGTCTGGGTATTCGCTGTGCAGAAATAGCCGCGCCACGACGCGATGAGCGGCGGACAGAA
>NZ_JADPKE010000034.1:0-29449 GCF_023073795.1 Bradyrhizobium sp. 159
GGTCTCCTTCCAAGCCATCGGCAAGCCCTCCTTGCCGAATAGTTGACCTGTTACCCATGTCGCCGGTCTAGTCTGTTACCCATGTAGCCGGTTTGGACCTCCTCTTCCTTCTCCCCCTGTGGGAGAAGGTGGCGCGAAGCGCCGGATGAGGGGTTTGCTTCGGCGAACGCTACTGCGAGAGAGAGGGCGCGGAGAGATACCCCTCACCCGTCTCGCCGCTACGCAGCGAGCCCCCCTCTCCCACAAGGGGAGAGGGGAAGAAACGCTACTCCTCGTCGTCTTTCCGCCGCAACAGATCCGTCGCCAAATCTGACAGCTTCGGCGGCGGCAGCGCCGCGAACGGCAGCGGCCTTGTCACGTCGATCGCGGCCAGCCCCAGCCGCGCCGTCAGCAACCCATTGAGCACGCCTTCGCCGAGCCGCTGCGACAGCTTCGCCGCGATGCCGTGGCCGAGCATCTGCTGAACCAGGCTGTCGCTCGCGGCCATGCCGCCCGTGATGGCGAGGTGGGCGATGACTTGGCGGAGCAGGCGGACCATGCCAAGCGCGCCAGGGCGGCCGCCGTAGAGATAGGCGAGCTGGCGGATCAGGCGCAGCGCGGCGACGAGCACGAACAGCACGTCGATCGCCGCGCGCGGCGAGACTGCCGTGACGATCGAGACCTTTTGCGCGGCTGACGACACCAGCCGCCGCGCCTCCGCATCCAGCGGCGACATCAACTCGCGCTCGGCGAGCCGGATCATATCGGCGCCGTCGATGATCTCGCCAGCATGGCTCTCAAGCGACGCGCGGGCGCGTGCGAGCTGCGGGTTCTGGTGCGCGATCTTCAGGAGGTCGTGCACGATGACGCGGCTTTCCTTGCGATCATCATTGGCAAGGACGGCGGCGGCGCGCTGATGCAGTTTCTCGATCGTCGCGAGCCGCGCCAGCCCGAACGCCTCGCGCCCGATCACGACCGCGAGCGCAAGTGCGGTGACGAACGCGAAGGCAAGGCCAACCATGCCGAGGCTGTCGCTGCGCGCAAACAGATCCTCGATCAGACGGACGACACCGAGCCCGGTACCGAGCAGCGTCAGCCCGGCGAGGCCGGACCAGAACAGCGTGCCCCAGGGAAAGCCGCGCCGCGCCGGAAGCGTGGTTTGAACTGGTACCGGCAGCGCCAGCGGATCGGGCTCCGGCGTAATCTGGATCGTGCCGCGACCGATCCGCCCTGTCTCGTCGGCCTCGGTGACGACGACGCCGGGATCATCCAGCCGGAACGTCGCCGGCCGCCGTTGCTGGGATCGCTCGTTCATGAGAGCTTGTCTCCGATCAGGAACTGCAAGGCACGGTCGAGGCGAATATGTGGCAGCGCCGGCTCTTCTGTGCCTTCGTGCTCGAGCTTTGGCGGCCGGAAGCGCAGGAAGCGGAAATCACTCTTCTCGGCAGCTTGCGTCGCGAGTCCGCGGAACGCATCCGTACCATTGAACAGCGGCTCGGGATCCAGCGGTAGATCGCCTGGAAAGGTCGCAACCTCGATGTTGCCGTCGAAGAACTCGCCGCCAGCGCTTTCGCCTGCGGCCGGTGTTCCCAAAATCGACGGCAATTTGTCGCGGCCATGCGCCACCTGCGCCTCGCGCGTGGCGCGGACGGCGGCGAGCGCGACGACGTCGATCTCCGCGCCGGTATTTTCGGCGCGCATAACCGCGCGGGTGACCGCACGGCGCAGCACGGCCTCGAGCCGGTCGTGGCTGGAATGATGCAGATGGTCCGCCTTGGTTGCCGCGAACAGGATGCGGTCGATGCGCGGCCGAAACAGGCTGGAGAGGAAGGTGCTGCGGCCGATGTTGAAACAATCGAGAATGCCGGCGAGCGCGGCTTCGAGATCGTGCAGCGCTTCGGGTCCGGAGTTGAATGCCGTGAGCGCATCGGCCAGCACGATCTGGCGGTCGAGCCGGGCGAAATGATCACGAAAGAACGGCCGCACCACAATGTCCTTGTAGGCCTCATATCGGCGCACCATCATGGCCCACAGCGATCCTTCCGGCGCCTGCCCGCCAGCGGGCACGTCGAGCGGCGCAAAGGTCAGCGCCGGCGTATCTCCGAGATTGCCGGGCATCAGGAAGCGGCCGGGCGGCAAGAGGCTCATCGCAAAACGCTCGTCGCGGCAGGCGCGTAAGTAATTGGTGAAGAGCTTGGCGGCCGTGAGCGTCGCCTGCTCGTCCTCACGTGCCTCGGGCTTGAGCGTTGCAAGATGCGCGTGCCAGCCTGCGGCAAGATGCGCGCGCGGCGCCTCGCGCGACAGGGCCAGACTTTCGGCCGACCATTGTTCGTAGCTCTTCTGCAGCAGCGGCAAGTCGAGCAGCCATTCGCCGGGATAGTCAACGATGTCGAGCGTGAGCGTGCGGTCCGCGCCGTTCCGACGCTGATAATCGATGACGAGGCGGAGCTCGCTGATGTCGACGGTCGAGTTCGGCCAGCGCCGCTCCTCGATCAGCGCGCGCAGATGGGCCTCATAGGCAAAGCGCGGCACGGCATCGTCCGGCTGCGGCGCCAGATGCGCCCGTGCGATCCGGCCCGAGGCATAGGCGTCGAACACCGGAAACCGGCCGCCGCGGGTAAGGCCGTGGATCAAGGCGGCGATGAACACCGTCTTGCCGGCCCTTGAGAGGCCGGTGACCCCGAGCCGCACCGTCGGATTGAAGAAATGCTCGCCATAGTCGATCAGCGCCCTCGCCGACAGCCGCGCCTCCTCGACCATATCCTGGAAACTGAATGCCATATGAACGCTGAGTGATCTCGGGCGGGAGGAATGTGCGACCGTTCACAAAAGTGGCAATTGCGTGAGGAAAATCAAGTTTCATACTTCCACCGCCTTTGTCGGCAAATCAGCCGTTTGAACGACGCGCCGGTCGCGAAACACCCATACAAGAGGGCATTGCCTCACGTTGCGGATTGCCATGACCGTCTTCCAATTGAAACACTTCGCATCCTCCTCCGTCCATGCCGCGGCCGACGCGATCGGCTGGGATTATGACCGCGCCGAGCTGATCGCCGACGGTGTCATTCACGCCATCGGCGTGCTCGCCGGGCTCATCGCCGCGACCGTGCTGGTGGTGCTGGCGGCGGTCTATGCCGACGCCACCGACATCGTTGGCGTCTCGATCTATGTCGCCGGCCTGCTTTCGATGCTGGTGCTGTCGGCGACCTATAATCTATGGCCGGTGTCGCCGGCCAAATGGGTGCTGCGGCGGTTCGACCATGCGGCGATCTATCTCCTGATCGCGGCGACCTACACCCCCTTCATCCTGGAGCTGAAGGACAGCGTGTTCGCGCTGTTACTGCTCACCGGCGTCTGGTGCGTCGCGATCCTCGGCATCGTGCTGAAGCTGTTCTATCCCGGCCGGTTCGACCGCATCTCAGTCGGCATCTATCTCGCGATGGGCTGGAGCGGCGTCATGCTCTACGACGCCGTGGTCAGGGCGCTGCCTGCGCTGGCGCTGGGCTTCATCCTTGCGGGCGGCCTGCTCTACAGCTTCGGCGTGATCTTCCACGCCTGGCGGCGGCTCCGCTTCCAGAATGCAATCTGGCACGGCTTTGTCTTGGCCGGCGCGGCGTGTCATTATACCGCGGTGCTCGACCTCGTGTTGAGCTGAGCAAGCCGCGAAGCGGTAGAAGAGACGCGGGCCAAGACAAGAGGAGACGTCGCATGCAGGTGACCGGTAAGGTCGTGGTCGTCACGGGCGGCGCCAACGGCATCGGCAAGGCGCTGTGCGAGGCTTTTCACAGGGCGGGTGCAGCCAAGGTCGTCGTCGCGGACATGGACGCCACCAACGCAAGGGCGGTGGCAGCCATGGTGGATGGTGCCGCCTTCAAATGCGACGTCGCGCAGGAAAAGGACATCGCCCACCTTATCGAGCAGACCGAGCGGCAGTTCGGCCCGATCGAGCTGTTCTGCTCCAACGCCGGCATCGGCGGCGGCTTTGATCCGATGTCGGAAAATGCCGGCGGCGACTCCGATGAGCCGTGGCAGCGGAGCTGGGCGATCCACGTCATGGCCCACGTCTATGCCGCGCGGCATCTCGTTCCGCGCATGAGGGCGCGTGGCGGCGGCTATTTCCTCAACACGATCTCGGCCGCAGGCCTGTTGTCGCAGGTCGGCAGCCCAGCTTATTCGACGACGAAGCACGCCGCGGTCGGGTTTGCCGAGAATCTCGCGATCTCGCACAAGGCGCACAACATCAAGGTCTCGATCCTCTGTCCGCAGGGCGTCGACACCAACATGCTGCGCTCGATCCCGAAAGGCCCGCAATCCGGCGACGGCGACCTGACGCCGGAGCAGGTGGCAAAGGACGTGCTCGCCGGCCTCGAACAGGAGACGTTCCTGATCCTGCCGCACCCCCAGGTGCTCGGCTACATGCGCAAGAAGACCGAGAATTACGACCGTTGGATCGGCGGCATGGCCAAGATCCAGGCGAAGATGCGGGAGGAGTTCGGGAAGTAAGGGACGCCACTCTCTCGTCATTGCGAGCGGAGCGAAGCAATCCAGACTGTCGCCGCGGTGGGATTCTGGATTGCTTCGCTTCGCTCGCAATGACGAGGATAGAAGGTGCCCTTAGTGCTTCTGCCCGTAAAGCACCGGCACCGTCGAATCCACGACGACCTCGATCAGGCTCGTGCCCGCAAACGTCATTCCGCGCTTCAGCGCCTCGCCCAGCTCCGCCGCCTTCGTCACCCGTACCGCTTCGCAGCCCATGCCTTCGGCGAGCCGCACGAAATCGATCCCTGGCAGCTCCAGGCCCGGCACGTTCCTCACCTGCATTACCTGGCTGAACGAGCGCATCGCGCCATAGCCGGAATTGTTGATGACGACGACGGTGAGCGGCAGCTTGCGCTGCGCAGCGGTCCACAGCGCCTGGATCGAATACATCGCCGAGCCGTCGCCGATCAGGCAGACCGTGCGCTGCTTCGGCTTGCCGAGCGCCATGCCGACTGCGGCGGGCAAGGAGTAGCCGAGGCCGCCGCTCGACATCGTGTAAAAGCTGTCCTGGCCGCGCATCGGCATGAACTTTTGCATCGCTGGCCGGTGCGAGGGGACTTCCTCGACCAGCGAGGTGCCATCCGGCATTGCCTGCGACAGCGAGTGCAGCAGGAACTCCACGGGCAGCGGATCGGCGGCCTGCGGCGCCGGCGGTAGCGTGCGGCCCTTTGCCGCGGCGCGTTTGCTCTCCGGCAGAAGGTCGAGCAGCAGGCTCAGTGCAGGCTTCATCGTCGCGATGATGCTGGTGCCGACCGGCGTCACGGCCGCTGCATCCGGATCATCGGTGATCTGGAAGATCGTCGCACTGCCGTCGAAGATCGCGGCATGGCCTTCGACATGAAAGGTGAACACCGGCGCGCCGATCACGACGATGAGGTCGTGATCGCGTAGTGCATCGGACAGCTGCGCGGGCGAAGCATGCAGGAAGCCCGCGAATTGCGGATGGCGCTCGGGGAACGAGCAGCGCGCCGAGAACGGGCTGACCCAGACGCTGGCCTTGGCCTTCTCGGCCACGCGCACCATCAGATCGACTGCGCCGCCGCGATCGACGCCGGGGCCGACGACGAGGGCAGGGTGCTTGCTCGACGTCAGCGCTTTCACCAGCGCCTGCATCGCATCTGGTTCGGGCCCGATCTCCCGGCTGACCTTGCGCGCCTCGATGGGAGATGCCGCATGCGCCCAATCGTCGATCGGGATCGACACGAAGGTCGGCCCGCACGGGGCCTGCATTGCGGTGTAATAGGCGCGCGCGATGGCGGCCGGCACGTCCTCGGCCCGTGCCGGCTCGATGCTGTATTTGACGTAAGGCCGCGGAAACTCCGACGCGCGCTCAGCGTAGAGAAACGCCTGCAAGGGAAGGATCGAGCGCGCCTGCTGGCCAGCGGTGATCACGAGCGGGGTCTGGTTGCGATGCGCGGTATAGATGTTGCCGAGCGCGTTGCCGACGCCGGCCGCCGAATGCAAATTGACGAAGCCGGCATTGCGCGTGGCCTGGGCGTAGCCGTCGGCCATGCCGACCGCGCTGGCTTCCTGCAGCGCCAGCACATAGTCGATGTCGTCAGGCCAGTCGCTGAGGAACGGCAGCTCGGTCGAGCCGGGATTGCCGAACACCCTGTCGATGCCGAAAGAGCGCAGCAGGTCGAGCGTGGCCTGCTTCACGGTGACGGACTTGCTGCCGGTCTTGCCGTTCTTTGCCATTGTTTCCGTCCCTTCTCGACCTCATCCTGAGGAGCGCGTCTTCGCGCGTCTCGAAGGATGAAGGGCCGGCTGGTGGCCTCGCCCTTCGAGACGCGCGCGAAGGGCGCGCTCCTCAGGGTGAGGGTCTAAATTCCCGCTTCGTCGCTTCGCTCCTCGCAATGACGAGGAGAGAGCCTCACCACACCGCCGTGCCCTTCATCGTCGGCTGCCCTTCCGCATTCGCGGTCCACAGCTCCATGCTCGCCTCGGTCTCATTCGCATTGATCGAGAACTCCGTGCCCTCGAACAGCGGCTGCACGCCACGATAGGTAAATTTCTTCGGCGCCTTGCCGCCATGCAAGCGGGCCGCCATTTCGATGATCAGCGCCGCCTGCAACGGGCCGTGGAAGATCAGGCCCGGATAGCCCTCGACCTTGGTGACATAGTCGCGGTCGTAGTGGATGCGGTGGCCGTTGAAGGTTAGTGCGGAGTAGCGGAACAGCAGCACGGGATCGGAGACATGAGTCTCGCGATGCTGCGCCTTCGGTAGCGGGGGCGGAGCCTTTGCGGGCGCGCTGCTCGTCATCTCGCGATAGACGATGTCCTGCCGCTCGCGAATGGCGAGCCCGCGTGGCGAGGAAATGCTGTGCTCGACCGAGACGAAGCACAGCGTGCCGGTCGAGCCCGATTTCACCTGCACGTCGGCGATGCGTGAGGTGCGCGTCGATTCATCGCCAACGCGCAGCGGCTCAAGGAACTCGATCTCACCGCCGGCCCACATCCGGCGCGGCAGCGGCACCGGCGGCAGGAAGCCGCCGCGGGTCGGGTGGCCGTCGGGCCCTAACATCGACATTGGAAACACCGGTTGTGCCAGGCACCAATGCACCGTGAACGGTGCGGCATCGCCGTTCCTGGGCTCGCCGACCTCCTGGAACAGCGTCGCGCGCAATCCTTTCACGAGCTGCGCGGTGACGATGTCGGTGGCCTCTTGGTTGCGGCCGATCCATTGCCGCAAATGATCGATGTCGAGCTTCTCGGTCATGACGCCTCGCTCTATTATTTTTTGGATTGGGGACGTTCGCCGATCGCCGGCACCGGCCCATAGCTGCGCGTCTCGCCAACGATGATCGGCGCCGGCGCGGGATAGCTGACCCGGCCGTTGGGCGTATCGACCTCGATGCGGCGCAGATGCGGATGGTTGGTGAGGTCGGCCATGGTGTTGACCTCGGCAAAGGCGATGTCGGCATCGGACAGCCGCTTCAGCAGCTCGTCGCGCGTCATATGACTGAAGGCGTCCGCGACGGTCTTGTCGGTGAAGTCGCGGTTGCGCACGCGTTCGACCATGTTGGCGACGCGCGGATCGCTTGGCAGGTCCGGCTGGTCCAGCACCTTTGCGCAAAGCGTCTTCCACTCGCGCTCGCTCTGGATCGAGATCAAGATGTCCTTGCCATCCTCCGAGGTGAACACGCCATAGGGCGCGATCGAGGGATGGCGCAGGCCCATGCGCTTTGGAGGATTGCCGGCCTCCGAGTTGAGCAGCGGCACGGTGCACCAATCCGCCATCACGTCGAACATGGAGATGCGGATGTCGGCACCTTTGCCGGTACGCCCGCGCCCGATCAGCGCCTCCAGGATCGCCGCATGCGCGGTCGCGCCGGTCGCGACGTCGACGATCGACATGCCGACGCGCGAGGCGCCGTCGGGATTTCCGGTGATCGAGGCCAGGCCGCTTTCCGCCTGAATCAGCAAGTCATAGGCCTTGCGATGCGCGTAGGGGCCCGCGTCGCCGTAGCCGGTGATCGTGCACGAGATCAGCTTGGGATAGTCCTTCAGCAGCCGCTCGCGCGAAAAGCCGAGCTTGTCCATCGAGCCCGGCTTGAGATTCTGGATCAGCACGTCGGCGCTTGCGATCAGCTTTTCCAGCTCGGCGCAGCCTTCTTTCGTTGCGAGATCGACGACCACCGATTGCTTGCCGCGGTTGAGCCACACGAAGTAGCTGCTCTGGCCCTTGGCTGCCGCGTCATAGCCGCGTGCAAAATCGCCCTCGGGCCGCTCGATCTTGATCACCTCCGCGCCGGCATCTGCCAGGCGCGAGGAGCAGAACGGTGCTGCCACCGCCTGCTCGACCGCAATCACCCTGATCCCGTCAAGTGCTCCCATGATGGCTGCCTCAATACGAGCGGGGCATGCCGAGCACGTGCTCGGCGACGTACGACAGCACGAGGTTAGTCGAGATCGGCGCCACCTGGTAGAGTCGCGTCTCGCGGAACTTGCGCTCGACGTCGTACTCCTCGGCGAAGCCGAAACCGCCATGAGTCTGGATGCAGGCATTGGCCGCTTCCCACGACGCGTCCGCCGCGAGCATCTTGGCCATGTTGGCCTCCGCGCCGCAATCGAGCCCGGCCTCGTATTTACGCGTGGCCTCCTTCACCATCAGCTCGGCCGCGCGCATCGAGGCGTAGGCCTTGGCGATCGGAAACTGGATGCCTTGATTCTGGCCGATCGGCCGGCCGAACACCGCGCGCTCCTTGGCATAGTTCGTGGCCTTCGCGATGAACCATTTGGCGTCACCGACGCATTCGGCCGCGATCAAAATGCGCTCGGCATTCATGCCGGAGAGGATGTAGCGAAAGCCCTTGCCTTCCTCGCCGATCAGATTTTCCGCCGGCACCTTCATGTCCGTGAAGAACACTTCGGTGGTCGCGTGGTTCATCATGGTGCGGATCGGGCGGATCTCCAGACCATTGTCCTTGGCCTCGCGCATGTCGACGATGAATACCGAGAGACCATCGGTGCGCTTCTTGACCTGCTCCTTCGGCGTGGTGCGCGCCAGCAGCACCATCAGGTCGGAATGCTCGGCGCGGCTGGTCCAGATCTTCTGGCCGTTGACGATGTAGCTGTCGTTGCCATCCTTGCGCGCGAAGGTCTTGAGCGAGGAGGTGTCGGTGCCGCTGGTCGGCTCAGTGACGCCGAAAGCTTGCAGGCGCAATTCGCCGCTCGCGATCTTCGGCAGATACTTCGCCTTCTGCTCGGCATTACCGTGCCGCAGCACCGTGCCCATCGTGTACATCTGGGCGTGGCAGCCGCCGCCGTTGCAGCCCGCACGTTGAATCTCTTCCAGAATCGCCGCTGCGGCCGAGAGTTTCAGCCCCGCGCCGCCATATTCCTCAGGGATCAGCACCGAGAGATAGCCGGCCTCAGTCAGCGCATCGACGAAAGTCTTCGGGTAAGCCATCTCGCGATCGAGCTTGCGCCAATACTCGCCGGGAAACTGCGCGCAGAGCTTGGCGACCGCTTCGCGGATGTCGGCATAATCTTCGATGTGGTGTTCTTGACTCATGGCGTTTCCAATCAATAGCGGCAGTTAAGATAACGCCGGCCAATCCCCCGGCGTTGTGAAAACAACGGCAGCCCCCTATGCTCATTTGCTATAGCGTATGTAGTAGCCTTCCAGGATTGGCAAGCATGGATTTCCGTCAGCTTAGGACCTTCAGTTGCGTGGCGGAGCTCGGCAGCCTGTCCAAGGCCTCCGACACGTTGCGCGTGGCGCAGCCGGCGCTCAGCCGCCAGATCAAGCTCTTGGAACACGAGCTGCGCACCGAGCTGTTCACGCGCAACGGCCGCGGCATGGTGCTGACCGAATCCGGGCGCCTGCTGTTGGCGCGAACCTCCGGCATCGTCCGGCAGATCGACCAGATCCGCGACGACATCCAGTCGGCCAAGGGCCCGCCATCCGGCCAGGTCGTGCTTGGCCTGGTTCCGACCGTGAGCTGCGTGCTGTCGGCGCGCTTTGCGCGGCGCTGCGTCGAGAAATTTCCCGGCATCTCGCTGCGTATCGTCGAGAGCTACAGCGGCCATCTCGTCGAATGGCTGCATCGCGGCGAGATGGACTTGGCCATCCTCTACGGCCGCTCGGCCGACCTGCATCTCAACGTCGAGAGTCTCGGCCGCGACAACATCGTCGCTGTCGGCCCGCGCGGCTGTGGTCTCGCGCGCAGGAAGAGCGTCGACATCGGCTGGCTGCTGCGGCAACGCCTGGTGCTGCCCAGTCATTCGCACGGCCTCCGCGCGCTGATCGAGCACGCGGCGGCCCAGCGCAAGATCAAGCTCGACGTCCAGTTGGAAGCGGATTCGTTTCGCGTGCTGACGAGCCTGGTCGAGGAGGGCCTCGGTTTCGCGCTGCTGCCGCCATCATCCGTCCACGGCGAGGTCGCGGACGGCCGGCTGGAGACCGCGCCCGTGTCCAAGCCGATGACGCGCGAGCTCATTTTCGCTTCTCCGATCGATCGTCCGGCCTCGGCGGCCTCGCTCGCCATCACCGGGCTTTTGCGTGAGGAGGTCGCGGCCTGCCGCAAGGAGGGCCTGTGGGACATCAGGCTGAGTTAAGTGCGCTCGTGCTTAGAACAGCCCGGTGCCAACTTGCCTTCGCATCTGGCGCGAGCTGTCATGCCGGAATTTTATAGCCGAGGTGTCGCTGCGCTTGCGGAGTGTCAGGGGCGATGCGCTCTTCGCCTCACCCTCGGTGTCATTGCCCGCGAAGGCGGGCAATCCAGTATTCCAGAGGCCGCACGGCTGGAACCGAAAGGCTGCGGCGTACTGGATGCTCCGCTTTCGCGGAGCATGACAGCGGAGGTTGATGAGGTCGCTTGCCCCAAAGAGCCTTCTAGGAGCGGAGCCTATCCCGGAATCCGCACCGGCAGCGACTCATACCCCTTGATGAAGCTCGAATAGATCCGCTTGGGCTCGCCGACCACCTCGATGCGGTCGAAGCGCTTCAGCATCTCTTCCCAGATGATGCGGAGCTGGAGCTCGGCCAGACGCATGCCGACGCAGCGGTGGATACCGAACCCGAAGGAGAGGTGGGTGCGCGGCCGCGGGCGGTCGATGATGAAATCGTTCGGCCGCTCGAACATCTCCTCGTCGCGGTTGCCCGAGACGTACCACATCACGACGCGGTCGCCCTTCTTGATGTGCTTGCCGCCGATCTCGGTGTCTTGGAGCGCGGTGCGCCGCATATGCGCCAGCGGCGTCTGCCAGCGGATCACCTCCGGCACCATGGAATCGATCAACGCCGGGTTGGCGCGCAGCTTGTCGTACTGCTCCGGGTTCTCGTTCAGCGCCAGCACCGAGCCGGTCATGGTGTTGCGCGTGGTGTCGTTGCCGCCGACGATGAGCAGGATGATGTTGCCCATGAGGTTGTCGGGGTCCATGTGGCGTGTGGCGTCGTTATGGGCCATCAGCGACAACAGGTCGTTGCGCGGCTCGGAATTGACGCGCTCGTTCCACAGCTTCGACATGTAGGCATAGCACTCGTCCATCTCGCGGCGGCGCTCTTCGGCCGAGGCGACGATGCCGCTCTTGGGCAGCGCGGTCGAGACGTCGGACCAGCGCGTCAGCTTGCGCCGCTCGTCCCAGGGGAAGTCGAACAGGGTCGCCAGCATCTGCGTCGTCAGCTCGATCGAGACGCGCTCGACGAAGTTGAAAGTCTCGTTGCGCGGCAGATTGTCCAGCACGGTCTGCGAGCGCTGGCGGATCAGTTTGGCCAGTTCGTCCAGATGCTGAGGGGTGAACATCGGCGACACCGTCTTGCGCTGCGCCGAGTGCCGGGGCTGGTCCATGGCGATGAAGCTCGGCCAGTCATAGCCTTCGGGCACGTCGCGGATCGAGATGCCGCCGAGCTTGGAGTCGGAGGAGAAGATGCCGTGATTGGTGTCGACATGCATGATGTCGTTGTACTTCACCACCGACCAGTAGGGCTCGATCGGCGCGTTGGTGCAGTAATGCACCGGCTCTTCCTTGCGCAGCCGCTCGAACCACGGCCATAAGGTATCGTCCTGGAACAGCCTGGGCGCGCCGGGGTGGAATTGCGACAATGGCGTCGCATAGGCCTCCTCGCGGGCCCTGCGCATGCGTTCGGCCTTGTTCACTCTAACCGGCGCTTGGATGTTCATGGTCGTGGCTCCAGTTGGTTTCTTACCTCTCCCGCTTGCGGGAGAGGTCGGCGCGTAGCGCCGGGTGAGGGCTCTCGCCTCGCGGGGAGTCTCTCTGCGGAGATACCCTCTCCCCAGCCCTCTCCCGCAAGCGGGAGAGGGAGCGCAGTTCCTTCGCGGATGTCGTTCGAGGTCATCTTTGCGAACTAAGCCGCGATCTTCACCGGCAGCGTCTCGATACCCTTTACGAAACTCGAATAGACCCGCCTGGGTTCGCCGACCACATCGATATGGTCGAAGCGCTTGAGGATCTCTTCCCAGATGATCTTGAGCTGGAGTTCGGCCAGCCGCAAGCCCACGCAGCGGTGGATGCCGAAGCCGAAGGAGAGATGCGTGCGCGGGCGGGCGCGATCGATGATGAAATCGTAGGGCCTCTCGATCACCTCCTCGTCTCGGTTGCCCGAGACATACCACATCACGACCTTGTCACCCTTCTTGATCTGCTTGCCGCGGAACTCGAAGTCGGAGAGCGCCGTGCGCCGCATATGCGCGAGCGGCGTCTGCCAGCGGATCACCTCCGGCACGAAGCTGTCGAGCAGATCAGGATTCTCGCGCAGCTTGCGATATTGGTCCGGATGCTGGCTCAGCGCGTAGATCGAGCCCGACATGGTGTTGCGGGTGGTGTCGTTGCCTCCGACGATCAAAAGAATGAGATTGCCGAGGAAGTTCTTCGCATCCATGTCGCGCGTCGCGGCGCCATGCGCCATCATCGACAAGAGGTCGCTCTTCGGCGGCAGCGCGATGCGCTCCTTCCAGAGGCGGGAGAAATAGGCCGCGCATTCCGTCAACTCGGCCTGCCGTTCGTCTTCGGTCGCGACGAGGCCGTCGGGACCGGGAATGGTGGTGGCGATGTCGGACCAGCGCGTCAGCTTGCGGCGGTCCTCCCAGGGGAAGTCGAACAGCACCGCCAGCATCTGCGTGGTGAGCTCGATCGAGACGCGGTCGACCCAGTCGAACACCTCGCCGCGCGGCAAATTGTCCAGGCACTCGGCCGAGCGCTTGCGGATGTTGAGCGCGAGATTGTCCAGATGCGTCGGTGTGAACATCGGCGCCACGGTCTTGCGCTGCGCCGCATGGCGCGGCGGGTCCATCGAGATGAAGCTCTCGCGGCGCAGGTCTGGATCGATGTCGCGGATGGTGATGCCGCCGAGCGCGGAGGCGGAGGAGAACACCGCGTGATTGGTCTCGATCTCCATGATGTCGTTGTAGCGCGTCACCGACCAGTACGGGCCGAACATCGAGTCCTTGCAATAGTGCACGGGATCCTCCCGGCGCAGGCGGTCGAAATAGGGCCAGAACGTATCGGTCCTGAACAGTTCAGGATCGCCGGGATCGAACTGCTCCAGCGGCAGCGATGTGGCGCGCTGGCGCAACGCGTCGAGCTTGGCTGCGCTCTCGATGGTCCCATGCATGACCGCTCTCCCTGTCGTGAACCGCGCGTCGTTGAATTCTGCGCTGCGGTATTTGATTTGCAATTACAGCCGGTTGTCTGCGCCGGGGCAAGGAGAGTTTTGCCACATCCAACCTTCCCGAGAGCGTCGGACGGACGTCACGCTGGCACGCGAACGTGACCTCCCGCACGCCGCTCAGTGGGGGAATCGTGCAAGAAACCAACTGGAATCGAGGTAAATCGAACCCGGTTATCTTGGGATCGACTAACCTCTGATCTATAGTTTGGCCGTCAGAGATCCGCACCCCGAGGTTGCCGCCGTGAACGACATGCAATGGGCCCCCACCGGCTCCGAACCCATACCGCCGCCGCTGCCGCCGATGCGGGTCGATTTCACCGGCAACCGCCCCGAATTCCGCAAGCTGGTCACCAGGGGTGCCATGCTCGAGCTCGTCACCTTCGGCTTCTACCGGTTCTGGCTCGTCACCGACATCCGCCGTCATCTGTGGACCAACACCGCGATCGACGGCGATGCAGCCGAATACACCGGACGTGGTAAGGAGCTTTTGGTCGGCTTCCTGTTCGCACTTGCGATCCTGGTGCCGATCTATCTCGCGTATTTCCTTGTCGGCATCGAGTTCGAACGCTGGCAGGGCTTTGCCTCGGCGCCGCTCTTCATCGCCTTCTATGCCTTCGGCCAGTTCGCGATTTTTCGCGCGCGCCGCTATCGCCTGACGCGTACGGCCTGGCGCGGCGTGCGGTTCTGGATGGACGGCTCGGGCTGGGCCTATTCGTTCCGTGCCATGCTGTGGGGCTTGCTCGTGTTCCTGACGCTCGGCCTGGCGCTGCCCTGGCGTGAGGCTGCGCTCGAACGCTACAAGATGCAGCACACCCATTACGGCGATCTCACCGGCGATTTCGAGGGCGACGGCTGGACGTTCTTCAAGCGCGGCTGGTGGCTGTGGCTCCTCAGCCCGATCGCCCTGATGATCTTCCCGCTCGCACCGTTCTTCTATGCCGAGTTCAAGGCGCGCGAATGGCGCTGGTGGCTCGACGGCATCCGTATCGGCAGCGTCAGCCTGTCCTCGCGGCTGCCTCATGACGCCTTCTACGGCCTGTACTGGAAGGTGATCGGCTGGTGGCTGCTGCTCTCGATGGCTTTTGCCGCCTATCTTGGCGGCGCCACCATGCTCGTCGTCACCCTGAGCGGCGTTCCGGTGGAGGAGGTGTTCGGCCCGGACAATGCTGCCAAGAGCATCCCGATGCTGGTGATGATGGTGATCGGCTATTTCGCGCTCGCCCTTGCCGTCAACATAATCATGCGCGTCTATCTCCAGCGCGATCTCTGGGCCAAGGTGCTGGAGAACGTCGAGGTGCACGACATCGCGGCCGCCGCGGATGTGCGCGGCAGCGGCGAGCTCGCTGGCGCGCTCGGCGAAGGTTTTGCCGATGGACTGGATGTTGCGGGATTCTGAGCTATGAGTGAGTTGTTGACCGAGGTCCCGGCGCAGTCCGCAAGGCCGACGATCTTCTTCGACGGTGTCTCGAGCCGCAAGCGTCAGGTGACGCTGACGCTCGGTGACGCCCTCGAGATCGCCGAGGACGGCGAAGCGCCCGTTCGCTGGGCCTATGCCGATATCCGCCGCGCCGACAGCCCGGCCGGGGTTTTGCGTCTGGCTTCGACATCCGCGCCGCCACTCGCGCGGCTCGAGGTCCGTGATGCCGCGCTCGCAGCCGATCTAACCGCGCGATGCTTGCGCCTCGACGAGCGCCAGACCACGCGCCGTGGTGTCGCGAGGATCGTCGGCTGGTCGGTGGCCGCCGCCGTCTCCATCGTCTGCGTCGTGCTGTTCGGCGTACCGCTCGCCGCCGATCGGCTCGCGCCGCTCGTGCCGAAACCGATCGAGCGCCGCATTGGCGATGCGTCCGAGGTCCAGGTGAAGACCATTTTCGGCCGCAGCGCCTGCGAAGATCCCGCAGGCAAGGCCGCGTTCACAAAGCTCGTCAACCGTCTGCGCGATGCCGCCGGCCTCGACGACGATTCCATGACGGCCGGCGTGCTGCCGAGTTCGGTGCCGAACGCGTTCGCGCTCCCGGGCGGCAAAGTGTTCGTGCTGAAGGGCCTGCTCGACAAGGCTGAAAGCCCCGACGAGCTCGCCGGCATCCTCGCGCACGAGCTCGGCCATCTCAAGCATCACGACAACATGCGCGGCCTGATCTACAACGGTGGCACCTCGTTCCTGATCGGCCTGTTGTTCGGCGACGTCACCGGCTCCTCGGCCGTGATCTTCGCCTCGCGCAGCGTGGTCGAAGCCTCCTATTCGCGCGAGGCCGAGACCGGCGCCGACACCTTCGCCATCGACGTCATGCACGCACTCGGCCGCTCGCCCAAGCCCGCGGCCGAGCTGATGTTCCGCATCACCGGCAAGGAAGGCGGCTCCGGTCTCATGACGATCCTCGCCAGCCATCCGCTGACCGAAGACCGTCTTGCGCGCATGACCAAGGAAGATCGCCCTGCCAGCGGCCCGCCGCTGCTGACGGACAAGGAGTGGCGGGCGCTGAAGGCGATTTGCGGCAGCGGAAAGGTGTGAGCCGCCGGGGCTTACTTCGCCGGCGCCGCCGGCGGGTTCGAGCCAGTGGTGACGTTCGGCGCGTTGTTCGGGCTGGATGTCGTGGTCTGCTGACCGACCTCGCGCCCATTGTAGAAGAAGATGGCTGCGACCACGGCGATCACGAAGATGGCGCCGATCGCCCAGCCGACCGGGCTGTTGCGGCGCGCACGGTCAGTCCTGCGGTCATCATTCTGATAGGTCATCGTGCTCTCCATGCTAGAGCAGGAGAACATCGCGCGACGGAAGCTGTTCCTAATGTGCGCGTAGCACTTACCGCGTTCCGTAAGCGCGGTCGCCGGCGTCGCCGAGGCCGGGCAGGATGAAGCCATTCTCGTCGAGGCCTTCGTCCACCGCGGCCGTCCAGATCGGAACGTCCGGGTGCAGTCCGCGCAGGCGCTCGAGGCCTTCCGGCGCGGCGATCAGGCAGGCGAGGCGAATGTCCCTCGCGCCGCGTTCCTTCAGCCGGTCGATGGCGGCGACGGCCGTGTTGGCGGTGGCGACGACCGGCGTCACCACGATCGCGAGCCGTTCGCCGAGATCGGACGGCGATTTGAAGAAATACTCGACCGCGGCAAAGCTGTGCGGCTCACGGTAGAGCCCGATATGGGCGACGCGCGCGGTCGGCACCAGATCCATCATGCCGTCGACGAAGGTGGTGCCGGCGCGCAGCATCGGCACGAACACCAGCTTCTTGCCGGCGATCTTGGCCGAGTGCATCGTTGCCAGCGGCGTCTCGATGACCGTGTCGGCGAGCGGTAGGTCGCGCGTCACCTCGTAGCACAGCAGCATGCCGATTTCCTTGATCAGCTCGCGAAACGACTTGGTCGAGATGGACTTGTCCCGGACTAGCGTCAGCTTGTGCTGCACCAGCGGATGATCGACGATCGTGACTCCTTCCATGATGGGATGCTCTTCTTCTTCCCTTCTCCCCTTGTGGGAGAAGGTGGCGCGAAGCGCCGGATGAGGGGTCGTCTCCACGAACTTCGATGAGAGATGTGCCCGCGGAGACAACCCTCACCCGGCTTCGCCCTTCGCGAAGCCACCTCTCCCACAAGGGGAGAGGGTTATTAAAAAACCGTGCCGTCGCTGATCACTTTGAGCGGCGGCGAACCGTCCGGACGGCGTGCGAAGGCGATCGCGCGGCCCGCGGCCCAGGTGCCGCCCTCTAGAATGCTGGCGAGCGGTAACGTCTGAGGCGTGCGGTCGAGCTTGGCGCGGATGCGCTCTGCCAGCCGGTCCAGCAGGGCGACGGTGAGCGCGCGCCACTCGACGACGAGCAGCGAATCCACGGCATGCGCGCGCGCGGCATCCGCGGCATCGCGCAGACGCAGCACTTCGTGATCGACGAACAGGCCGCCATTGCGGTATTCGGCGAGCCCAGTCAGGCCGTCGATGTCGGTCACTTTGAAGCCTGCGCGCTGGAGCGGCTCGATGAGCGAATAGCTCAGCCATTGCGACAACTTGTGCAGCGGTACGAGACCGGCGGTGGCGTCGTCCGCCTCGATCGCCGGGTGATGCCAGCAATCGCCAAGCGGAATGCCCGCGAGTTCCAGCCGCGACGGCCAGATTGGTCCGAGCTGGTCCAGCACCGCGGAGAGGATGGCGGGCGCTGGAAGCGCGCCGCCCACAGCTTGCGCCCCGATGTGATCGAACAGGCCGCCCGGCCGCGGCGTATCGTTCAAACCGAATACCTCCGAACGCTCCGCGACCAGCTTGCCTAGACGGCGCAGCAGATCCGTGCGCCCTTCCAGTCCAAGCAGTGGATTGGCATCGCCGACCTGAAAGGCGGATGTGAGCGTGTCGCGCGGCAGCCTTGCAAGCACGTGCGCATCGGCCCTGAACGGCGCGCCGGGATCGCGCGAGAAAAGGCCGCCCGCAAACATATCGAGGCTTGCGATCGCAAGCCCCTCGGACCGGCCGATGCTTTCTCCTGTCACCGCGTCCCGATAGCGCCACGCCGCACCCGCGCCGGCATCGAGCAGCACGCTGACGATGGCGAGGTCGAACTCCGCGCGCGCCCGTGCCGCGCGATCCGGCCAGGACGTAGCGTCCGCGAGCTCCGCCCAGCGATCGACGCCGCCAAGCACGAAATGCCGCCATCGTGCATGGAAGGGAATGTCCAGCCTCGGATAGGCCTTGCGCGTCACCGCGAGCACGGCCTGCGCGACGCCGTCCATGCGGCCGAGATCGATCGTGAAATGCTGGAGGCGGCCGGCGAGGCCGATCTCGAGCATCTGCGCGGCCCGCGCGCGAACCGCCGCTGCAGTGAGCAGCGCGCGCGCCTCTCGTTCCAAAGCCTCCGCCATCGCGCGATCAGTATTTTTCCAGCGAACGCCCGACCACGTCGTTGACGTCCTTCTCCGGCGCGATTTCGGTAGAGTAATAGCCGGCGGCCTTCTTCGCGGCGATTTCGACATAGGCGTCGGCGGGAATGAGCTCCGGCGGGATCGGCACGCGCTCGACGATGTCGATGCCTTGCGAGGTCAGCGCGTCGTATTTCATGTCGCTCATCGACAGGAAGCGGTCGATGCGGGTCAAGCCGAGCCAGTGGATCGTATCCGGCATCAATTGCTGGAAGCGCGCGTCCTGCACGCCGGCGACGCATTCGGTGCGCTCGAAATAGGCCGCGGCCGCGTCGCCATCCTCCTGGCGCTTGCGCGCGTTGTAGACCAGGAATTTGGTGACCTCGCCGAGCGCACGGCCTTCCTTGCGATTGTAGACGACGAGTCCGAGCCCGCCCTCCTGCGCGCCGCGCGCGGATTCCTCGATGCCGTGAATCAAATAGGGCCGGCAGGTGCAGATGTCGGATCCGAACACGTCCGAGCCGTTGCACTCGTCATGCACGCGGCAGGTGATCTTGGTGCGGTGGTCCGGCAGCTTTGTCACATCGCCGAACAAGTACACCGTGGTGCCGCCGATCGGCGGCAGGAACACTTTCATGTCCGGCCGCGTCACCAGCTCCGGGAACATGCCGGCGGTCTGCTCGAACAGCGTGCGCCGCAGCTCGGTCTCGCCGGTGCCGAAGCGAGTCGCGAGGCCCGGCAGGTACCACACCGGATCGATCGCGATCTTCACCACCGACACGCTGCCATTGGCGTGCACGACCTCGCCGTCGGCGCGTAGCCGGTTTGCCGCCAGCGCCTCGCGGATCTCCGGCAGGTCCAGGCGCGCGCGGGTTACCGCGATGCTCGGCCTGATGTCGAAGCCCTCGGCGATCTCCTGGCGGAAGTTTTCCGCAACGAGATGCCCCCACGGATCGAGCGCGACGATTTTCGTGGGATCATTCCATTGCGGGAACGGACCAATGGTCGCGGCGGGAAACGTGTTGGTGAGGTCAGGACGCCGGATCGGATCGAGCGCGCCCGCGGACACTGCGAGCGCCCGGTACATCGCGTAGGATCCGCCATGGCTGCCGATCACGTTGCGATCCCCAGCGCGCGACACCGTGCCGATGATCGGACCCCGGGCGCGCGCCTCAGTGGCGCCCCAATGGATCGGGAAGGCGGCCTTCCGGCCCGGCTCCGGATGGGAGGTCAGGCGGATGTGGTCGGTACGGTTCGCGCGGCTCATGTCCAGGCTCCCAAAAAGCCAACGGCCCGCCGCTCGGACGGGCCTGGCTCGGTCGCGTTGCCAGTCGAGGACACCGGCGACGCGAGCTCAATCCAACATATTGTAGCGGCGAGGCACGACAGACAAGTTAATCGTGCCGGGCGGGCAGAGCCCCTTCGTGCCTAATTCCCGTCGTCAACGCGCCAGCAGCGCCGCCTTTGGCACCGCGCGCCCGCGTTGGCGAACCCGGCCGCTCTGCCTGTGCGGCCAGTTTAAGAGATTGAAATATTTCCAATTTTCGTGTTTTCAAGGGGTGCCGAATGGTCTGGCTGTGCGGACGACACGTTCTCGACAAAACCTGACTCAGCCCAACCGTAGGATCGCCTTGCCTTGGAGACTGCCATGCCCGCCGCCAGCTACATCGACCCCCGCAACGGACAACTCTATCCTCTGGACCGGCCGCGCTGGTGCTCGGACGAGCGCACGCCGTTGCTGGTGACGCCGGGCGCCGGCATGTCGCGCGAAGACATCGATGGCCGCATGCGATCGCTCTGGCGTTACCGGGCGGCGCTCCCGGTCGAGATCGCAAAGCCGATCACGCTTGGCGAGGGCTGCACGCCCCTGGTCCAGCAGGATTGGGGCGAACTGCGGCCGCTGTTCAAGCTCGAATGGTTCAACCCGACCGGCAGCTTCAAGGACCGTGGCTCTTCCGTGATGCTGTCCTTCCTGCGCCAGATCGGCATCAATGCGGTGCTGGAGGATTCCTCAGGCAATGGCGGCTCGTCCATGGCCGGGCTGGGTGCCGCCGGCGGCATGCGCGTGAAGATCCTCGCGCCTGCCTCGACCTCACCGGCCAAGGTCGCGCAGGTGCGCGCCTATGGCGCCGCGGTGCAGCTCGTCGATGGCCCGCGCGAGGAATCGGAGGCCGAGGCGATCCGCCAGTCGCACCAGACGTTCTACGCCAGCCACAATTGGCAGCCGTTTTTCCTCGAAGGCACCAAATCGCTCGCCTATGAGATCTGGGAGGACCTCGGCTTCCACGCGCCCGACAACGTCATCGTCCCGGTCGGTGCCGGCAGCAGCCTGCTCGGTTGCGCCTTCGGCTTCCGGGAGCTGCGCAAAGCCGGCCAGATCACAAAGCTGCCGCGCCTGTTCGCGGCGCAGCCGCAAAATTGCTCGCCGATCGATGCAAGCTTCCAGGCCGGCGTCGATACGCCTGTCGCGCGCGAGGTGCACAAGACCATCGCCGAAGGCACCGCCATCAAGAATCCGCTGCGCCTGCGCGAGATCATCGGCGCCTTGCGCGAAAGCGGCGGCGGCACCGTCGCGCTCACCGAGGACGAGATCGTTGCTGCCCTGCGGCGTCTTGCACGGCAAGGATTGTTTGCCGAGCCGACCAGCGCCAGCGCGGCTGCCGCGCTGGAAAAACTGTCCGCTGCCGGCGCCATCAAGGCGAACGACACCACGGTCGCCGTCCTCACCGGCACCGGCCTGAAAGCCGCCACCACCGTTGCCGATCTCGTGCAATAGTCTTCGATCTATTGAGCCTGTAGCGCGGGCCCGCGCGGGGTTAGGCTGTTGCAGTGGGATCGTCATTCCCGGGCTTGTCCCGCGCATCCACGTTCCTCGTGCCGCGGAGCCTTGCATGGATGGACGGACAAGGCGGACCATACGGGAAGAAGGTTTCGGTGAGCGCGTTGAACCTTCGGCGTCCGTCGTCAGCCTCATGAACATCGAGCTCGAGAAGGAGAGTTCCATGACCGCGCAGGATCCGTTTGCAGGTTTCAAGGCCGTTCAGAAGGAAGCCTGGTCGCTGTTCACCCCGATGGAAGTGTTCACCACACCGGCCGCCGCCAAGCTGGTCGGTTTTGCCGGCGTTGTCGCCGGCCAAAGGTTGGTCGACGTCGCATGCGGCACGGGTGTGGTCGCAATCACGGCCGCGCGCCGCGGCGCGAAGGTCAGGGGTCTCGACCTGTCGCCGGTTCTGATCGAGCGCGCCCGCGAGCACGCGCAGCTGGTGAACCTCGATATTGACTTCGCTGACGGTGACGCCGAAAGCCTGCCCTATGGCGACAATGAGTTTGACGTGGTGCTCAGCCAGTTCGGCCACATGTTTGCACCGCGTCCGGACCTTGCAATCGGCGAGATGCTGCGGGTGCTGAAGCCCGGCGGCACCATCGCTTTCTCCACTTGGCCGCCACATCTCTATGTCGGACGGATGTTCGCGCTGATCGGCCGCCATCTGCCGCCGCCCGAGGGTGTGGCGTCGCCGGTGTTGTGGGGCGATCCGAAAACGGTCGCCGAGCGTCTCGCCGGGAAAGCACAGGACCTCTCCTTCGAGATGGACATGATGACGCCGTCCGCACTCAGCCCGCAGCATTTCCGCCGCACCATGGAAACGACGATCGGGCCTTTGATCAAGCTCGTCGCCCAGTATCAGGACGAGCCGGACAAGCTCAGGAGCTTCCGCGCCGAGTTCGAGGCGTTGATCGCCGAATATTTCGATGCCCGCAACAACGTGATGCGCCAGCAGTATCTGATGACGAGAGCAAGGAAGGTGTGAGGGCGCGATCTTGACGCCCAGTCTTTGGCGGGCCCTCAGGATGAGGGCGGAGTGTACGGCCGCAGTTTCCACGAGCACCGATGCCGCTTAGCCTCATCCTGAGGAGACCGCTGGAAGCGGTCGTCTCGAAGGACGAGGCGCGCGCTCATTCGCCGCCCAAAAAAACATATGCGATTGCCTGCTCTCCAGGGAAGGGTAAGAAGCGCCTCATTCCTTCAGATCGTTCACCCGCTTCACCCATGTGCGCACGTCGGCGAGCACCTGGGGCAGCACCGCCTTGACCTCCTGCACCGTCATGCCGGGCTTGATGCGGGGGTCGTAGAGCAGATTGAGGATGTACTGGTCGTAGACGTCGAAATAGCCCATCGAGACGTTGTCATTGAACATCGTCCAGGGCACGCTGGCAGTGTCGTTGATGGGCCCGAGCGATTGCAAGAGCTCCTCATAGGCGCAGTCGAGGAAGACGAAATCGCCGTTGTCGACGGTGAGGATGACGTCGGAATGCTCGATCTCGAAATTGTCGTTCTTGCGGAAGCCGGACAGGCATTGCGGATCGAGCGAGGTGCGGATCTCGCGCGCCTTCTCGGCGCCGTAGAAGCTGGTGAGGGTGCGGTAGAGATCGCGATCGCGCACGAGCTTCACCCGCACATTCGCCGCCTCATTGGTGTCGGTCATGGCGATGTCGAGATGCTGCACGCGGGCGGCGATGTCGGTCACGACCCTTGCGAGTTGCATCTTGCGATCGGCGCGGTCGCTCTCGGCGTACACGCGCACAGGCCCGTCGAACTTGCGGATGCGGTCGACCCGGCCGGCGAGGTGATATTCGGCGCCGAACGCCGTCTTGAGAAAACCGTCAACGATCTCGCCGTCGGTAAAGCTCTTCTTCTCGGAGCGCTGGCGCGAGGCGATCGCGGGCAGTTCGCCCGCTCGGGCCGTGGTCGCGATGTCAGGCACCAATGTGAGCGCGGCGAGCGCCAGCAGGGCGGCGCGGACGGCGGGCGCGGTCAGGTTCAATGCGCTCATTGTCGTGCGACGCTGCCGCATTCGCGTCGCGCGCACAAGCCCGCAAATTCACGCGCCCTGCGGGTTCCCTCTGTGGCGGCCTAGTTGTTCAGCACCACCACGGTGGTGCCGACCGCGACCCGGCTGTAGAGGTCGGTGACGTCCTCATTGGTCATGCGGAAGCAGCCCGAGGACACGGCCTGGCCGATCGTCTCCGGTTCGTTGGAGCCGTGGATGCGGTACAGCGTCGAGCCCAGATACATCGCGCGCGCGCCCAGCGGATTGTCGACGCCGCCTTTCATGTGGCGCGGCAAATCGGGCCGGCGGGCCAGCATCTGCGACGGCGGCGTCCAGTCCGGCCATTCCTTCTTGGCGGTGATCCTGTGCACCCCGCCCCAGCGGAAGCCGTCGCGGCCGACGCCGATGCCGTAGCGCAGCGCCTGGCCGTTCTGGAGCACGAGATACAGCCGCCGCTCGCTCGTGTTCACCACGATCGTGCCGGGCGCGTAATTGCCGTTATAGATGACGGTGGTGCGGGGGACGGGGTTGGCGCCGGAACGGAAGAAGTTCGGGCCGCCGCCCATGATGTCGCGCGAGTCGAACTCTTCGGCGAGCGCGCCTCCTGCCATGGCCGACACCAGTGCCATGGCGGCCATCGGCGCGGCAAAAAACCGGATCATTGTCTCCCCCAAGCAAAAAATCGATTCAATGGAAGCCAGAGGCCATATTTGCGGGCATTTCGCAAGCCACGGCCGCGTGAGGGACGCCATGCTTAACGATTGGCGTTACCAAATCGGCAACCGCGCCCCATCTGCCGAAAGGAATTAGCCCAGCCAGCGCATCGTTACGCCGGGCAGGGCCGCGATGGCGGCTATTGCTTTGACGGAACGCGCGAACAATGATTGATCGCACGGATATCTGGACAATGCCTGTCGTGGGAGCCTTGGGATGAACGGTGCGGAAAGCCTGGTGCGGACAATGGTCAAGGGCGGGGTGGACGTCTGCTTCACCAACCCCGGCACCTCCGAAATGCATTTTGTCGCAGCGCTCGACCGCGTGCCCGGCATGCGTTGCGTGCTCGGCCTGTTCGAAGGTGTGGTCACCGGAGCTGCCGACGGTTATTTCCGCATGAAGGGAACACCGGCCTCGACGCTGCTGCATCTCGGCCCCGGCCTCGCCAACGGCCTTGCCAATCTGCACAACGCGAAGAAGGCCAATTCCGGCATCGTCAACATTGTCGGCCAGCACGCCGTCTACCACATCGGCTACAACGCGCCGCTGACCTCCGACATCGAGGGCCTGGCCCGGCCGATGTCGTCCTGGGTCCGCACCTCGCCGGATTCCAAATCGGTCGCCGCCGACGGCGCAGCAGCGATTGCCGCCGCCAAGAGCGCGCCGCCGCAGATCGCCACCCTGATCCTGCCCGCCGACACCGCCTGGAACGAGGCCGACGGCATCGCCGAGGTTCCGGCCGAGCAGCAGCGGGCGAGCTATTCGCCGCAGGCGGTCGACCAGGCCGCAAGGATCCTGCATGGCGACGGCGAGGGCACGCTGCTGCTGATGACCGGCAGCGCGCTGAGCGAGCAGGGCCTGGCGCTCGCCGAGCGAATCGCCGGCAAGACCGGATGCACGGTGATGGGCCCGACCTTCCGTCCCAAGATGGCGCGCGGCCGCGGCCGTTTCTCGATCGATCGCATTCACTACGTCATCGAGCAGGCGCTGCCGATGCTGGCAAAATTCCGTCACATCGTGCTGGTCGAGTCTGACGATCCCGTGGCGTTCTTCGCCTATCCGAACAAGCCGAGCATGCTCAAGCCCCAGGGCTGCGAGGTCCATCGCATGACCTCCTGGGGCGAGAACTCGGTCGCGGCGCTGGAAGCGCTTGCGGGCGCCGTAAAGGCCAGCGCCAAGGACGTCAAGCCGCAGGCTTTGCAGGAACTGGTCAAGCCGACCGGCGCGCTCACCTTTGCCTCGATCGCACAGGCGATCGCCTGTGCGATTCCCGAGAACGCCATCATGGTCGACGAATCCCTCACCACCGGCCGCGGCTTCTTCCCGCCGACGGCGGTCGCCGCCCCGCACGACTGGCTCCAGAACATGGGCGGCTCGATCGGCTTCTCGACGCCGCTGTCGATCGGCGCCGCAATCGCCTGTCCGGATCGCAAGGTGATCACCATGGTCGGCGATGGCAGCGCGATGTACACGATCCAGTCGCTGTGGACGCAGGCCCGCGAGAACCTCGACATCGTCACCATCGTGTTCGCCAACCGCATCTACCAGATCCTGCGCGGCGAGTTCGACAATGTCGGCGCCGGCGAGCCCGGCCAGCGTGCCAACGACATGCTGCGGCTCGATCGTCCGACGCTGGATTTCGTCGCGCTCGCGAAGGGCATGGGCGTGCCTGGCCGCGCCGTCACCAATGCCGACGAGTTCAACAAGGCGCTGGCCGAAGCCGTCGCCGAGCCCGGGCCGCGCCTGATCGAAGTTCAGATGTGAGTCAGGCCGGTCGCGCCGCGACTTCAGTCCTCATCCTGAGGAGCCCGCGTGAGCGGGCGCCTCGAAGGATGCTTGCAGGTGGGATACGGGCCTTCATGGTTCGAGACGCGCGTTCCGCGCTCCTCACCATGAGGATCTGGCAGCGGCGCAACTGAGGGCGCGTGATGGGCCCGGAGGCACGATGCAAACCGAGCTGAACAAGGTGATCGCGGCGCTCCGGGACTTCTACGCGCAGGAAGCATTCCTGTTCGAGAAGGACGTCGGCGAGCGCGCGATCACGCACCGCTTCGCCGTGCACTTGGAGAAGCAGTTCTCCGGCTGGTCAGTTGATTGCAATTACGACCGGCTTGGTGAGCGCACGCTGCATCTGCCGCACGGCACTATCATCTCGACCGACGACCATCTCGGCAAGTCGATCTATCCTGATGTCGCCGTGCATCAGCGCGAGATCCCGAACAATTTGCTCACTGTCGAGATCCGCAAGGCGAGCAATCACACGCCGCTCGAGCACGACCAGCACAAACTGAGGGCGCTGACCGACGTGCATGTCTGGTTTCCCTATTGGATGGGCGTGCTGCTGGTGCTGGACAGGCACCACGTCACGATGTCGGAGGTCTATGTCAGCGGGCTCGTCGATGAAGCGCTGTCGCGCTGGTTCGCGATGCGGCTGGAGGAGACCGGTCTCGGAGCTCGCGCATAGCGGAGCGCGGCGTGCGCGGTCACGCACGCCGCCTTCTCGTCAGTAATAGTACGGCTGCGAGTAGGCGTAGCGCGGATTGATGCCGCAAGAGGCCGATGTGCCGGAGGCGGTGGCGGCACATTGCTGATAGCTTGCGAACTGGCAATTGCCGGGATAGCCCCAGTTGCGGCCTTGCAGGCAATATCTGTCGTTTGCGGCCTGGGCCGGCGCCGCCGCCAAGGACGCGGCGATCACGGTTGCGAACGATGCAAGGGTGAGGATGGTGCGACGCATTTCAATCTCCTTCTAGGGCGGGGTGGAACGGCCGTGCCTTGGCGTTCCCCGTGGCCTGACGGACGCACGGTCATGCCTATCTTGGTGTCCGCGACGCGGGATGCGTTCGAGGTGAGATACATCCTGACGCAGCCGGCGGCGGACAATGTGATCTCCACCACAGTTCGCGCACAGGTTCTGACCTAATCTCAACGAACTTGCACGCCTCGATCCCGTGGGACTAGGCTTGCCTCATTCGGATCAGGCATTTTGGAGGTTCTGATGCAGAGATCATATTTGCTGGCTGCGACGGCAGCGCTGGTGCTCCTGATGCAAACGCCGCTCGCACTGGCGCAGGGCGCACCGGCCGCCGGCGGAACCGCTGCGCCTGCCGCAACGAGCACTGCGCCAGCCGCGACGACGGCACCGGCTGCGGCCACCGACACCTCCAGCCAGCCGACCGATTCCAAGAAGAGCGCATCGAAGAAGCCGGCGAAGAAGAAGATGACGCGGCAGCAGGAGATCGATCATTCGGTCGACACCGGCACCGTCCCCGCGCGCTACCGCAGCTCGGTGCCCAAGCAATACCAGCAATACATTCCGTTCGATAAACAGTAGCGGATTGCGCCGCGGCGCGACCGGGATAGCGGTTGCGGCGCCGGTGCCGTCGAACGCATGGGCTTGGCCAGATTGGGTTCGACCGCATACATTGTGGCGATCCGCTTGCGGGTGCTAGTGTGGGCCAAGGTCCGGGGGAAGGAATGAGCGAGGACGGGAAGGATGCTGGCTTGGTGGCCATGATCACCAGCATCCTGGGGGGCAACAAGCGCGCCGACGTCGTGACGCCGCCGCCGCTCGCCGAGGCTCCACCGACAGCGCCGACGAACGGGTTTGAGTCGGTCGAGCCGTCCAACACAGATGCTGCAGCGGCCAAGCCTGCCGCCGAGGCCGTAGCAGCCGACACGCAGCCGGTCGAGGCGCCTCCGAAAATCGTCACCACACGAGACGGCAAGCAATTGCTCCCTGCGGAAGCGATTGCCGATCTCGTGCTTGGCGAATTGCGCAAGATGGAGAATTTTCCCGCGACCGGCGCCTCCGTCACGGTCTACGGTTACAAGCACTGGAATGCCATGATCACCTTCGCGCCGTTCTCGACCACGTTCCAGAATGCGACCCGGTTCCGCCAGGCCATGCCGGACATCGTCGTCAAGCTGCGCCGTTTCGTCGAACTTGAGATATAGTCCAGGTCAATCAGCGGCGGCGGAACGCTGCCGGTAGCCAGGACAGTCCGACAGGATTTTGAAATTGAGCGTCGCCTTCACCAAGGAAGAAAGCGCCGAAACCGCGTCCGAAACGCTGTTGCCGGACCGCCCGATCTCGCCGCATCCGAACCTCGTGACGAAAAAAGGCTTGCAGGCGTTGCAGACGCAGCTTGCCGAGGCGCGCGAGGCCTATGAAGCCGCGCAAGCGATCGATGACGTCAACGAAAAGCGCCGGCAATCAGCCGCGCCACTGCGCGACGTCCGCTATCTCACCGAACGGCTGCGCACCGCGCAGGTCGTTCCCGATCCGACCTCGAGCGATGTCGTTGCCTTCGGCAGCACCGTCACCTTCAGCCGCACTGATGGCCGCGTGCAGACCTACCGCATCGTCGGCGAGGACGAAGCCGACCCGAAGGCGGGGACGATCTCGTTCGTCTCGCCAGTGGCGCGGGCGTTGATGGGGAAGGCGGTTGGCGACGTGGTTGGCTCTGGTAACCAGGAGATCGAGATTCTGTCGATCGGATAGACGCCCAGGGCGAGGCGAGGATTGCGTGAGCAAAGGGCGCTATCGACAGGAGCAATCTCATTCGCCTAAAGCATGATCCGGAAAAGAGCGAGGCCGCTATGTCCGCGCAACAAAGCTTGATGGTTGAATGAGACGGTTTCTCTCCGGCGCATTGCCGTTTTACGCGTTGGCCGGATTGGCCATTTGCATGTACCTCGTCCTGTACAGGACGAATCTTTTCGACTTGAACGCCATCGTCCAGGGGGCGACCGGTTCATCATGGTTTCCGGTCTTCATGTTCGTCTGCATTCTCGCCGAGTCGCTCTTCCCCTATTTTGGCTATTTTCCCGGAACTGCCCTCATCTTGATGTCCGTCGCGCTCACTCCGAAGTCCGCGGATGTCTCCGTTTTTATCGTGGCGTGGCTGGCCATCATCGTGGGCGCCGTTCTGAGTTACGGACAGGCTCGCTTTTTCAGACCGCTCCTGCAGCGCGTTGCCTCGAGAGCGGCCCTGAGCCGATGTGAGTCCTTGCTCGACGCTTATGGCCGCTACGCCCGCGTTGCCTTGTTCGTCCATCCCAACGCTTGCGCGATGTATTTTACGGCACTCGGACTTCTCGGCCGGAACCTGACGCGAGAGCTCGCCCATCTTTGCGTGGGTGCGGCGGCCTCAGTGAGCGTTCTGTTCATCGTCGTGACCAGATTTGTGTCATCCGTGGGCGCCACCGATGACGGGCAATTGCAGGTGCTGCTCGCGGCAGGGCTGGTCGCCATCGGGACCCTCGTCGGTCTGTACGCGGCATGGCGGCCGGATCGGGTCGATTGAAGCTTGCTCCGTCATTGCTGTCGATGTTCAATAATTCGCTGATTGGATCGCGGTGGTCTTGGTAGCGGCGAAGGCCTTGGGAGTTTGTCCTGCCAAGGCCTGATGGG
>NZ_JADPKE010000035.1:0-1668 GCF_023073795.1 Bradyrhizobium sp. 159
CAACGCCGGCGTTGGCGTCGCCAGCGGTCGCTGTGCCGTTCAGCAGGCTCGCACCAGTGGTCGCAGCGTTGATGACGGTTCCCGTATTCGTGCCCTGAATGCCGCCCAGCGTGGCGCCCGAAGTCGCCGCGGTGACGCCACCTGCAGCGCCACTATAGAGCACGTTGCTGTTCGCGACTGCGCTGGCAAAGCTCGTCGTACCGCGCAGGTCGGCAGCCGTCGCACCCGAGATCGTGGTGGAGACGCTGGACTTCGAAGAATAGCCGACGGTGGTCTGCAGCGCCTGATTGGCGATCGACTTGGCGCTGTCGATCAGCTTCTGCAGCGAGGTCAGGCCGGTGTTGGCAGCCTGCAGCACCTGCACGCCGTTGGCGATGCCGTCGAGCAGATTGTTGATGTCGCTGGCGCGGTTGTCGAGCGACTGTGCCGTGAAGAAGTTGGTGGGATTGTCGAGAGCCGAGTTGACGCTCTTGCCGGTCGACAGACGGTTCTGTGTGGTGGCGAGCAGATCGGCGGTGGACTGGAGAGAGAGCAGGTTCTGACGAACCGACGCAGAGAGAACAATACCGGACATAACTCTTACCCTTCTGGTTTACGCGTCTTCGTTCGATCGCTTCGGATCGAGTGACGGGAACAGCGTGCCGCGACATGGCTAACAAAGGGTGAAACGAGACGCGCCGACCTAAGCGCCGGTTCACCATAAGAACCGCGGTGAGCGCCGGCAGGACCGGAAGCCCGACTGAATTTGTTGGCGATTTTCCACCCTTACGCTCCATTAACCATAACCGCGGGTTACTTTTCGAGCGTCATCCAAGGGGCTGCAAACGTTGACGCAAAAAGGAAAGCGGCGGGGCCGAAGCCCCGCCGCCAGATCTTGCTTGGGATGTCTTCCGCTTGTTAGCGGAGCAGTTGGAGCACGCTCTGCTGCGACTGGTTGGCCAGCGACAGCGCGGAGACCGCGATCGACTGGCGGGTCGACAGTGCCTGGCTGTTCGCTGCCTCGACGTTGGTGTCGGCCAGGGTCAGGTTGGACGAACCGGTCTGCAGCACGTTGATCAGGTTCTTGTTGAAGTCCTGACGCACCTGCACGATCGTCAGGTTCGAACCGAGCGCGGAAGCCTCCGAACGCAGCGTGCTCGACGCGTTGTTCAGGTTGGTCAGCACCTTGTTGGTGGCAGCGTTGTCGATGAAGTCGACACCGCTGGTCAGCGCGGCGAGGCCCAGACCCTTGGAGTTGTAGGTCACGCCGGTGATGCTCAAGCTCGACTTGGCGGTCTCGTCGAACACCAGCTTGAGCTGATCGCCGTTGAGCAGGTTGACACCGTTGAACGAGGAGTCCTGCGCGGTCGAGTCGATCTGGTTCAGGATGTTGTTGTACTGATTGACCAGATTGGCACGGGCCGTCTGGGCAACGGTGTCCGCGACCGGGGTGGAAGCCGTCGAGAACGTCAGCGACGAGGTCAGCGTTCCGCCGATCGCACCACCCGCAGTCGTCGAGCCAAGCGTCGAGGACGCGTAGTCGTTGGTGGTCGAGATCGTCAGCAGGCCGTTGGCGTCGATCGTGGCAGACAGGTTGTTGGCCTGAAGCGCGGTGTTGAGTTGATCGAGGGTCTTGACCGTTCCGTTGGTGCCGTCGCCGAAGGTGACGTTGACCGCCGTACCGCCGTT
>NZ_JADPKE010000111.1:0-26588 GCF_023073795.1 Bradyrhizobium sp. 159
CGACGGCGCAATCATTGCCGACGACGCGGGTCAGTTCACGCAAGGATCCGAACGAAGGCTGCCCGCCGAGCGGCTTCAACCGATGTATCTCGTCGCGCGCGAAGCGGATGATCGGCGCCTCTCCGGTCGTGCCATGGATACGAACGTTTGCAACCTCACGCTCCCACCTGTCGAGATGCGCCTCGGATGCTTCCCAGCTTGGGAAGGAATGACCGGCGATTGCGTTCTTCACGTAGCCGACGCCGTTCTCGGTCTTGCCTTTCGTGCGCGCCCGATATGGTGCGCAGGCGCGAGGACGGAAGCCCCAATGTTTTGCGAAGGCGATCAGCTTGTCATTGAACTGAACCGATCGGCTCACCGCGTCGTGGCGCACCACAAGCGCCCGTGGATTGTCCATCAGCACTTCCTCGGGCACACCGCCGAGGGTCGTGAATGTGCTCTCGAGCCCGGCAAACCAATGCTCCTGTCTCTCGGCGCGGAACGCACGCACATGAAGCCGTCGCGAGTGGCCGAGCGTTGCCACGAACACGAATGCCTTGACTTTCGCTCCTCCGATCTCGACCAGGCGCTCCCCAAAGTCGATCTGCAGCTGTCGGCCCGGCGGCGTCTCAAACCGCGTCGTCGCCAGAGCCTCCGCCTTCAGCGCCTGGCGATAGGGCTGCACGGCGCGTTGCAGCGTCCGCCGGCTGACTGTTACGCCTTTCTCGGCCAACAGGTCCTGGCGCACCACGTCGGCATTGCCGCGATGCCGAACGAGCCTCTCGCGCAGCCAACCCTCAAGGCCGTCGAGACGCTTCGGCCGCTCAGGCGACTTGAACGCCTTCACCCCGCCCGCCACCACGTAGCCCTTCACCGTGTGATGGCTGCAGCCCAGCTGTCGCGCAATCCGCTTCAGACCCCACCCGCACGCCCTCAGGCGCAACATCTCCGCCACGTCATCCCGCGTCTTCATCACCTGCCCCCGTGGATCAATCCACGACGAGCCTTCAGTGATTCGTTCCTGCTTCATTCACTCTCTCCCCAGCTATCCGAGGAGGGGGCAATTCCTCGTGACGCTGAGGGGGCAGTTTTCCATGGCGCGCGACAACAATGTAGACCGCCGCTCCGGCGAACTATCCCAGCAGGAAAAGTTCACTGATCCTTCGCATATACCAGATGAATTGAATCTTCTCGATTCCCATTGCCGCAAGCCGACTCTTGGACGGGGATGGTGCTAGGCAGCCTCGGGCCAACCTGACAAGGCCGATCCATTCGATCTGCCAGAACCATCAAGGCTAGGGGAAGGTCACGAGGCCTAGCGCGTTCAGGTTGATACTGGATCAATTCTCGTCGGCCGGACAACAGCCGGACGTCTAGCCTGGTCGCTTCGAGCGCACTTAAGTCATCTCAAGCACGTTGTATGCCGCTATCGGACGACGCAACCCCTTGAGCGTCAGTTCACCCACGGGCTCCGCGGTCGCCCTCTCCTCAAGCGCCTCACGCACCTTGCTATCGACGAGAATCTGACCGTTGCGCGCCTCCGCGCAAAGACGGGCAGCGAGATTTACCACGGTCCCGATCGCGCTGTACTCAGAGCGGCCCTCGAAACCAATAGCGCCGAGCGTCGCATAGCCATATGCAATGCCGACTCCAAAACCAAGTTCGTACCTTTCACGTTGCCACTTCTTCGATAATTCCATCAGGCGGCTTCGCATCGCGATCGCCATCTGAACAGCTCGCTTGCATGGATCTGTACAAGGAATCGGATCGCCGAAAATCACCATGATTCCGTCGCCCAGGAACCTCTCCAAGGTGCCTTCAAACTCGTGGACGAGGGAGCCTAAGGCCGCGTGATATTCCTGCATCACGGCCATCACCTCTTCGGGCTCAACAATCTCTGCGAACGCCGTGAAACCTCGAAGGTCACCGAAGACTATTGCTACTTGTCTTCGGTGGCTCGCTAACGGTTCATATGTCGATGAAGAAAGAATCAACTCCGCTATCTGCGGTGGAAGAAAACGCTTTAAACGGCTGACCCGTTCAATTTGCACAACTTGCTCCGCAACACGCTGCTCGAGCATTCTATTCCACACGGCGAGCTCGACCGCCTGGGCTTCAACTCGATCATGCAACTCCTTGATGCGAAGCATGGAGCGCACACGAGCAACGAGGGCTGCGTGGTCGACCGGCTTGGTCAGATATTCGTCGGCACCCGCGTTAAGCCCCGTTACGACATCCTGTGAGTCGGTTCGCGCCGTCACCATGATGATTGGAACAAATCCAAGCGTCGTATCGACCTTCAGTCGCCGGCAGACCTCAAAGCCATCGATCTTCGGCATCATGACGTCGAGGAGGACAACGTCCGGCACGACTTCACGCACGACCGCGAGCGCCCTCTCGCCGTTTTCAGCCTCCACGGTCTGATAACCCTCGGCGCCGAGGCGTGCGGTAAGAAGGCAGCGATTCGTTTCGTTGTCATCCACGATCAAGATTCGGGGTGGGACATGCATCTCTGCTCCACGTCAGCACGCGCTGAACCTCATGGCAGGTATCGATTGATCGTCTCAAGTAGCTTTCGCGCGCTGTAGGGCTTTGCAACATAGGCATCGCAGCCTGCCGCGCGTGCCTTTTCTTCGTCGCCGCCAAGCGCATAGGAGGTGACGACGATGATTGGAATATGGCGGAGATCTGACTGCGCCTTTATGCGCCGTGTCGCCTCGTATCCGTCAAGAAGAGGCAGTTGGATATCCATCAGGATCAGATCCGGGCTTTGCGCTCGCGCCGCCACGAGCGCTCCTTCGCCGTCGTGCGCCTCGATCATTTCGTAACCGACGCTTGCAAGCAGGTCGCGCAGAATCTGCCGATTATCCTCCTGATCTTCGACCACCAGTACGCGCTTGCTCATGTTTACATCGCCTGCTGCTCGAGCCGGGCCGGCACCAGAAAAGAGAATCTCGCGCCATGGCCGAGGCGGGATTCTATCCAGATTCGTCCTCCATGCATCTCCACAATACGCTTTACGATGGCGAGGCCCAATCCAGCGCCTCCCTTCGTCTTGGTGATCGAGTTATCCACCTGCTGGAATTCCTGGAAGATCCTGGCCTGATCGGCTTCGTCGACGCCCGGTCCCGTGTCCTGAACGGAAAAGACGTAGGAATCTCGCCTCGTTTCCACTTCTATCCGGACCTCTCCAGCGTCGGTGAATTTGATCGCGTTACCAACGAGATTGAACAGGGCCTGAGCGAGCCTGCGTTCGTCTCCTCGCGCCGGCGGCAAGCCAGGCGGCACAGTAATTCTCAAACTCAGGTTCTTGTCCGCGGCGAGCGGCTCAACGGAGGTATGGACAACATTTACCAGTTCCTCCACCGAGTAGTCGGTCAGAGAAAGTCGAAGCTGTCCGGCTTCAATCTTGGAGAGATCGAGGACATCGTTGATGAGCCCGAGCAGATGTCTGCCGTTCCGTTGGATGCGTTCGACGGCGGACCGCATTTTCTCCGGAGGATCGCCGTATATGCCGTCGAGCATGAGCTCTGAAAAGCCGAGTACCGCGTTCAGTGGTGTCCGCAATTCGTGACTCATGTTTGCGAGAAATTGCGATTTGTGACGGCTGGCCTCCTCAAGACTTCGGTAGAGCTGCTGCAGCTCTTCGCAGGTCGAATTGACGTGCGCCGCGAGCTCCCCGAGCTCGTCCCGATTGGGAACCTCGACACGTTGGGCGAAATCGCCAGCGGCTATCCGGTTCAACGCGTGGTGAATGATGCGGACTGGTTCGATGACAGACCGGGAGATCGCATGTCCCAAGACCAGCGTAAGCACAAAGCTTGCGAGCGCGACCGCAGCGACAAGCATCTGAGATTTGGTGTAGGTTTGTCGGCTCGCATCTATGCCGGCCACCATGTCCGCTTCAGCCCGGTTGACCAATTGGTTGGTCAGTCGTTCGAGCTTGTCCGCGAGAGGCCCGAGCTCCGCGAGTTCGCTCTTTTTGGCCTCAGCCGCTCGCCCGCCGCGGATGAGATCGACGATGTGTGAGACTACGGCAATGAAGCGCGCATATTCTTCGCGCACTTGATTGAGCAGCGCCACCTCGTCCTTTGCGACGAACGAGACACGGTCAAGGTCGTACCCAAACTGGTTGATCTGCCGCAGCACAACTGCCAATGTCGTTTCGTTCGGAAAGGCGAGCGCTGTGGATACGCCATAAAGCTGTCGAAGCGTATTGTGCTGCATCTGCCGATATGCCTCGATCTTCTGCTGCAGGCCAACGACCTGGTTCGCCCGCTGGTCCGCTTCGCGCAGCGAAAGGAGGCCGATTACCCCAACCGAGACCAAGAGCATCTCGATGACGAAGAAGGCCATCAGCAATTTCGTGCGCAACGAGGGTCGCAACTCAAAGCCGAGAAGACCGTTCTTCACCGACGCGCCGTCTCCACTTCCTCGCGACGTTGCAGGGAGCGGGCGCTGACCAAGAAACGACGTCGAATCAGCTTCCAAGTTCACGTCGAACCTCGTTGAGGAACCGCCAGTCGGCTGCATCCGCGATAATCTTTGCAGGATTCGATTTCAGCATCCTCGCTTCACGCAGACGAAGCGCGTAAAAGCGGATTGTGTCTTCGGGATCGTATTCGCGCCAGCGGTTGTACGGCACATCCGCAAGCGTCTGAGCCGCATAGTCGCGGCGAGGCGTGAAACCCCCATCTACCATCCGCTGCGCAACAAGGGCCGGCGCGCTTACGCACAAATCTGTCGCCCGGAGCATGGCGCGAACTACACGTTTGGTGGCGATGGGATTCTTTCGGACGAACTCACGAGTCCCCGCCAACATGCAGCAATAATACTGCGACCATGGGCGATCCTGCGCACTGTTGACGATGACATGACCGATATGCTGCGCACGCAGACGCTGTGGCTCAGGAGGGAATCCGAGGAACGCGTCGATCTTACCCTCAGCAAACAATTCGATCGGTTTGACCGACGCACTTGTCACCCACTCAAGATCCTTGGCGGGATCGAGTCCGACAAGCGTCGCCATCGCGCTGATGAAAACGTGCGGACTACTGCCAAGCCCCTGCTGGCCGACGGTTCGCCCCTTCAAATCGGCAACGCTACGTATGCCCTCCTTGGCGAATAGCTCGAAGCAGCCGACATGAACCCCGGCCACAATAGTAACGCTCGCGCCCCGATCGATCTCGAGAAGAAGCGGACCGGAGAAATGCAGGGTGAAGTCGATGTCGCCCTTCGCGATTGCTTTGGTTTGCTCCACGCCGGCGTCAGATTCAACGTAAACGACGTTTGTAAACCCCTCGGCATTTAAGAGGTCGCTCACCACGTACTGCGGAGCGATACAAATGCTCGGGTTCTTCGCAAGGCGGATTGTGGTGGTCTCTGGCGGCGGATTGGGCTCTTCGGCCCTCAACCTCGCCGCGACGCTCCCAAACAGGGCAGTGGAAGCGGCGCAGGCCCCAGCCAACAGCAAGTCGCGACGGTTCGTATGCATCGGGACCTCCTCGAAAACGCTGTAGATGAATCAGCCTCCAAGTTCACGTCGCACCTCGTTGAAGAAACGCCAGTCGGCTCCATCTGCAATGAGTTTCGCAGGGCTTGATTTAATCATCCCAGCTTCGCGCAGACGAAGCGCGTAAAAGCGGATTGTGTCCTCAGGATCGTACTCGCGCCAGCGGTTGTACGGCACCTCCGCAAGAGTCTGAACCGCGTAGTCCAGGCCAGGCGCGAAACCCCTATCCACCATACGCCGTGCAACAAGAGCCGGCTCGCTCACGCACAAATCCGTCGCCCGGAGCACGGCGCGCACCACGCGCTTAGTGGCGATGGGATTCTTTCGGACGAATTCGCGATTCCCCGCCAACATGCAGCAAAAATACTGCGACCACGGGCGATCCTGTGCACTGTTGACGATGACACGACCGATGTTCTGTGCGCGCAAACGTTGAGGTTCAGGGGGAAATCCGAGAAAGGCGTCGATCTTGCCCTCGGCGAATAACTCGATCGGTTTGACCTTCGCACTCGTCACCCACTCAATGTCTTTGGAGGGATTGAGTCCAACGAGTGTCGCCATCGCGCTCAGGAATACATGAGGGGGTGACTCAAGCGATTGAACGCCGACGGTTCGACCCTTTAGATCGGCAACGCTGCGTATGCCCTCTCTGGCGAAGAGCTCGAAGCAGCCGACATGAATCCCGGCCAGAATGGTAGTGCTCAGGCCTCGATCGATCTCAAGAAGAAGTGGACCAGAGAAATTCAGACTAAAGTCCACATCGCTTTTCCAACTAGCTACGTTTTGCGCCGCACCGCTACCAACAAATGTGCCGGTTTCGACGTAAACGACGTTTGTGAAGCCCTCGGCATTCAGCAGGTCGCTGACCACGTATATAGGCGCGATGCAGATGCTTGGGGTCTTCTGGAGGCGAATTGTGGTGACTTCTGGCGGTGGATCTGGCTCTTCGGCCCTGGGCCGAGTGGTAATGCTCCAAAGCAGCGCAGTAGAGGCGGCGCAGCACCCCCCCACTAGCAAGTCGCGACGATTCGTATGCATCGGGACCTCCTCGAAGAGCCTTAGCGGTAGCTTCCGGGGGCCGAACGTCGGGCCGACGTGATTTGCGGAACTAAGGGCCCCGCTGACGATGAAGATAACACCGCCGCGCTATGTCGGATATGGCCGAGTACCTGACGCGTTTGCAATTCCTGACAACCCTTGGCCGAGCTGATGGTTTAAGGCTCCTTGGGCACCTGTGTCGGTTTCGGGTCATGAGCGTCGGTTTCGCATCTCCTCAACCATGTCCAATTTTCTCCAAACAGCGGACGCCAGCGCGAACGGCACCGCTCGACCCTATGGGCCAGAAACGCTAGGAACGTATGTCTTCCGGTTCATCTGCATTGCGGACTGGGCGAGCGGCATCCCCTATTGGTAGCATTCTTACCACCCGACGTTGGCCCAGCCGCGACTTGGCACGCTGAACGCCTTGAGCTGGCGAACGGGTCATCGAAGGTCGACCGCCGATAGTCTTCTCGGCCTGCGCCGCGCTGTTCTGTCTCGCCAGCGCTCCGCTGCTGCCGCTTTACCACCACGGTGGATTGGGACAGACTGGGACCGCAAATGGGTGACTGGCGGTGCGAGCCAGCGGCTTTGCTCCATCGTCTGGAGATGGGGAGCGTCAGCTTGCCCGATTGGCCGAACGAACGGGACCGACCCAGTCGCGGCACTGGAAGCGTCCGCATGTCTCTGACGCGGACACAGCAAGTGCAAACCAATGGAAGTTCGGCGACGATATCGAAGTCCCGTTTTCTCCCGGTTTTTTGCGCTGCCATCGCCGTCGGGATCTTCATCGCTGACACAATCACGCCCACAGAGTTCGCCTTCGGCGTGCTGTACGTCGGCGTGGTGCTGCTGGCGGCCAGGTTTCTTCAGTGGCGTGGTGTTGTACTGGTAACACTGGGGTGCATGGTGCTTGCGGTGCTAAGCTATTTGCTGTCGCAGCACTACGTATCGCCAGGTCTTGCTGTTGCAAACCGCCTTCTCAGCCTTGCAGTGATCGGCGTTGCGGGTTTCCTCGCTGTACAAGGCCAATCGAGAGAACTGGTGCTGCGCGAGCAGGCCGGCCTCCTCGACCTCACCCACGACACCATCTTCGTGCGCGATAGGGATGACGTCATCGTCTACTGGAATCGTGGCGCCGAGGAGCTGTATGGATGGAAGAAAGCGGAAGCCGTCGGCAAAGTCACTCACCAGCTGCTGCAGACGGTCTTTCCCATGCCACTCGAAGAGATCACGGCAGAGTTGCTCCGCGCCGGCCGCTGGCAAGGGGAACTCGTCCACACGAAGAAAGACGGCACAGCGGCAATCGTTGCAAGCAGGTGGTCCCTGCAACGGGACGCGCGAGGCCATTCCTTCGCGATCTTGGAGACCAATAACGACATCACCGAACGCAAGCGGGTGGAGGATCTGACTGGCCAAGTGTTCGAGAGTTCACCTGATGGGATCTCCGTGATTGGAAGAGATTACCGGTTCCAACGTGTCAACCCGGTGTACGAGCGGATTTGGCAAATGCCGGCCGACAGGCTCGTTGGGCAGCACGTTGGGGATCTGCTGGGTACCAAGTTTTTTGAGCAGGAGGCCAAGTCCTATTTGGACCGCTGCTTCGCAGGAGAGAGCGTCAGCTTCGAGGGGTGGTTTGCCCATCCGGCCGGCCGGCGCTACCGGATCATGACCTATTCGCCGCTGCGGCTGCATTCGGGCCAGGTCGAGGCCGCGCTCGCGATCATTCACGACCTCACCGAACATATGCTGGCATCCGAAGCCTTGCACGCAGCGCAGACGGAGCTCGCACATGTCAATCGCGTCACCACGATGGGCCAGCTGACGGCCTCGATCGCCCATGAGGTGAAACAGCCGATCGCCGCCGTGGTCACCAACGCCGACGCCGCCTTGAACTGGCTCGGCGCTCAGCCGCCCAACCTGGACCGGGTCCGGGAGATCCTCGGCCAAATCGCTGATGACGGCAACCGAGCCGGCCAGGTCTTCGATCGGATCCGCGCCCTCGTCAAGAAGGCGCCGCCCCGCAAGAATCGGTTCGACCTCAATGAAGCCATCCTCGAGGTGATCGCGTTGGCCCGCAGCGAAGTTCTGAAGCATGACGTCTCGCTGCAGACCGGGCTCGCGACCGGCCTACCGGCGGCGGACGGCGACCGCGTGCAACTCCAACAGGTCATTCTCAACCTGATCCTCAATGCGGTCGATGCCATGAGGGGCCTCGGCGAGGGAGCACGGGAGCTGCTGATCAGCACGGAGGCGGATGCCGCGGGCGGCGTGCTCGTTACCGTGCGCGATTCCGGAATGGGGCTGGACCCGAACGATGCGGACCGTGTGTTCGAGGCCTTCTATACGACCAAGCCGGAGGGCCTAGGCATGGGCCTCGCCATCTGTCGGTCGATCGTCGCGGCTCACGGCGGACAAATGTGGGCGAGCGCCAATAAACCTCGCGGCGCGGTGTTTCAGTTCACCCTACCTCCAGAATCGGACGAAACGGCTCGCGCGGAGCCCACCGGCGGCGGGCTGGTGGTGTGAGGTTACAGGTTGGGGGCGAAACGAGTCCGTTCTCGGCGGCGGGCGATGTCCCAGCTGTGATCGCCAGAATTGTGGGGTCGGAGTGAAAGGCTGCCTTGGCCAGCTTGCATAGCCCTGTTCGGGTCACGTTCAAGAAGACCTCGCGGCGCTCTGAGCTCAGGTCAGCCAGGGGCCAAAATGCAGACGAGAATGCCTAGCATTGAGGCGAAGTCGTCGTTCGACCATGCAAAGCTCCGCAGAAGGACTTTCGTCACTTGCTAGACCTTCTTGGAGCGCGATTAATGATGAGGGATGTCGCCAGCTGAACGTGCACCATTCTCATCACTCTTATGGGTGACACGGCCGGTCAAACTTAGGTATGCCCTCCTCTGCAAAAGGTTAATACGGATCAACCTCTGTTCAGTTGTCCGGTCCACCTCTCACGATTACGCTTGGTGAGGAACCTAGTAGTGGACGGCACGTGAGCCGCCCGCAGTGCTAAGGGAAACACCAAGTTGAGGGACGACATGGGCTCGTTGTTCGGCAATGTCGGACGCTTGATCGCCCGGCTGCAGCAGCCAGCCAGCTGTGAGCCGTCCGCTCCAAACGATGCTTTACGCGAGACCCTTCGACCCGGCGATGTTTTGCTGGTCGAGGGCAAAGGTCGTATCTCGGGCAGCATCAAATATCTCACTCAGTCGGCTTGGTCGCATTCGGCGTTGTACGTCGGCCCGATCGCCGGTGCCGAAACCGAGGGCGAACCCCACGTCCTGATCGAAGCCAATATCGATGAAGGAGTCGTGTCGGCGCCGCTGTCGAAATATCTGCATTGTCGAACCCGCATCTGCCGGCCGGTGGGCCTCACCCAAGCGGACTGCGAGACGGTCTGCCGCTACGCTTCCGAACGCATTGGTCTCGGCTACGACTTCAAGAACGTCATCGACCTGATGCGATATCTATTGCCGGGTCCGGTAACGCCGCGTTGGCGTCACCGAACGTTCGCGCTCGGTTCCGGCGATGCCAGCCGCATCATCTGTTCGGCGCTGATTGCGCAAGCTTTCGACGCCGTGCGTTATCCGATCCTGCCCGAGATCAAGCGCGTCGAGGGCCAGACAGGGCGGCGCGAAGTCGCCGAGATCCGTCACTCGTCTTTTTATGCGCCACGGGATTTCGATATTTCGCCGTACTTCCTGGTCGTCAAGCCCACGCTCGCGCGCGGCTTTAATTACAAAGACATGCGTTGGGCCGACCTTGCCCAAATTCACTCCGCGCAGGTCACGCTCGCTCCAGAAATCAAAGGCAAGCGCGATCAGGCGGCCAGTACGCCCGAATTTCCCGGTTTCGCGACCCTCGCGGCATAGGCAAAGAAGGAGTGGCGACTTGATTGATCCAACAAGCATGGCGGACGGTTACGAGCAACCAATCAACTGGGCACGGATTGTCGTTCTTGTCGCGGTTGCGCTGCCGGTTGTTAGCTTTCTTTTGGAGAAGAGATCAGGCGCGAGCCATCGCATACCCCTGAAGATAGGAGAACGTGTCCGACTGAATAGCGGAAGTCCGGTCGGTTTGGTTGTTGATACTGGTGAGCTAGTGACCATCGCCTGGTCGGCAGGAGAAGCAACGTTTCACCCGGAATCTTTGCACCGCGTCTAGCGCGTCCGTCAATACTCGACGAACTTGGGCTTGCGTTTTGGCCGCGGTGTGCGCCGCGCCTCCTCACAGTCGTCACCGTTGCCGGTCTGGGTTTGCTCGTACGCGCTTTCGGTTAGCGCCTGCCACAAGTTGTGGCTCACCGATTTTCGTGCATACATTGCTAAGCCATGTCGCGCTAGTGCGCGTGGGTTTCAACACGCGTGAGCGGAGCAGGCCGCTGTCATACTGCATCACTCAAACCGGAAACGTTGCACTTTTGAGCTAAGCAGCCGATGTTCCGCCAATGGGATGGTCCGGCCGTGCTCCAGCCCTGCCAGCGCGAGAAGCTGGTTAGGGGCGCTCAAGACAAGGAGCACGCCATGTCTCAGAACCTCAACGCAGCGGTCGCCGTGATCGGCATCGATATCGGCGACCTTCAGGCACTACACCGCGTCCGCGATCGATTAGTCGGTCAGCGTACCGGCGCCATCAATCAGATCCGTGCGTTCCTGCTGGAGCGGGGCATCGCCGTGCGGCAAGGCCTGCATTCCCTGCGGTTCGAGTTGCCGGGTATCTTGGCAACTCGCACCGATGTGCTCTCGCCTCGCATGTTGCGCATCATCGAGGTCTGCGGAGGATTGGCGCCAGCTGGATGAGCGTATCGAGGGTCTGTCGAGCGAGATGCTCGACAAGGCAGTCGCTGCCGTAAAGGCGGACCAGCCCGTGGCGCTGGCAATGTTTCTCAAGCGAGAAGGCGCGTTAGGGATCGCGATCTTTATCCGTTCTGTTTCAGAAGCGGGGATGGGAAGGCCCTCGCGAGTCCGCCTTCAGTTCCAGCTGGCACGGACATTAGAACGCTGAAGGATGCAACCGGCAATGTATATGGTCAGGAACTCTATGCTGCGGCGCAGAGGCCCGAAGGTCAAATCACCGAAGTTACCTATATGTTTTTAAGGCCAGGCGGCGACGCAAAGCCGGTACCGAAGTGAGCTTCGTAACTAAGGTCGTGCTGCGGCGTAGGACTACAAGTAGCGTCCACAATCGGCCGCGCTTATGGGGTGGCAACACACGTCGCCCTCTCCTTGATGACTGACCACGCTCGTCTTCGGCTCAATGGGGTGTTTATTGATGCTCCACCGCCTCTCCGAGCAGCGTGATGAAATCACGCCGTTCAATTGATCGAGCAGTATTCGGTCTCCCGCAGGGCAAGGCCGGGTTGAGGACATCCAATTGGCAAGGGATCAGCCGGCGAGAACGAACTCGAGCCTCTTCCCAACCCGCTTCTCGCTGACCGACGCCCAGAGTCCGTTTGGGGTCACAAGCCGCGGTTGAGCGGTCCCGGCAGCTGGCTAAGGTCTCCCGAGTCCATGAAGGAGATGGTTCTGGTAAATATCTACTCACGGTGGGGACAAAGAACGCCCGATCAGCACTTGCGCCGACGTCAAGAAGTTAAGTTCGATTTTCCCGTGCTGCTCATGACTGCTGACAAAAGTCCAAAGAAGTTCATGCCTCCCGGCGAGCGTGAAGCTCTATTAAGCTCGACAGGAAGGCGCGACCAATCGCTGTCGCTGGCGAAGTCGGCTTAGGGGCCCAGAAGCGGAGTCACGTTCGCGGTCTCCGCCGCTGCAAAGTGCGTGGGCGAACGAAACTGCAATCCGACCTATTCCGACCCAGCAGAAGGGCCACCGCCGGGTGGCTCTTTTGCCTATTTTCGACGAATCCCCGCTCCGGATTGTTGGGGGCTTCATCACGGATGATGCCGGCCATAGTCGTGCCGCGATACAGAAGCATCCCGCAAATCAGCCAAGGACGGCACCAGGGAAGGCATCTGCAGACGAGAGGATACCAGACTGGAACTTGCGACGGTACAGTCTCTTCCCTGCTCCTTCGCATGATACAGGGCAATGTCGGCGTCGCGGGTAAGCGCCAGCTCATTAATCGTGCCATCGCTTTTTTCAGCCAGACCGATGCTGATGCTCACATGATCTCGCGAGGCTCGCGGATGATAGATTTCCAGTCGCCTGACCAGTAGCCGAATGGCATCGGCCACTTTGATTGCCTTCTTCTCGTCGACGCCGGGGAGAACCACCGCGAACTCCTCGTCTCCATATCGCGCTGAAAGCCCCCCGGTATTGGCCGTCGCACTTCCGATCACCTCGGCAACGCGCTGAAGGCAAGCATCCCCGGCTTGATGGTCCAGCGGCGGCGATGCGGCGACTGCCGCTTGTGAATGATTGCTTGAACACCAAGGTATGCAACAGAGCGCGCGGTTTGCGAGCCGACGGGGCGACCGCGTCCGAAAAGCATGCAACCAGCTTAAGGGCGATTTAACGCGAGGCCGCCAAGGGGAAGGCACCAAGCGATCCGCTCACGCGCTTGATGTATAATCACGCGAGCCGGGATCACCATTGCGAGAAGTCGATCTTGGCTAGTGCTTCACCCGGGTTGCGATCGTTGCCGCCGTTCCCGCGGTCGCCGCGCGGCTTGGGGCGGCAATTGTCCTTCTTTGGCGGATCGTCCCGGGACGGCTGGCAACCGTCGTTCTTGGCGCGCTTGAAGTCGCCATCGTGCTTGGACTGGTCGCCCTTGCCATCATTCGAGTGGTTGTCCTTTCCGGCACGATCCGAGTAATCGCTCGTGCAGCCGTGATTCGAGCGGTCAGCGTGGTCGTCCACGACCGATGCGGCATCGCCCGATCTTGTACCCTCTACGGCAAGCTCGGCGGAGCCAGCATCGCCAGCAGGTGCCGCGGCTGCGCTGCGGCTTGGAATTCCGACCTGTGACGGCCCGCTCGCAGAGGCAAGATGAACGATCATATCCGCTCCGTGGGTGATTTCAGGTCGGTGCGCTACACTCACGCGCGTCATGTTTAGATGCCGGAGATTCGCATTGATTTCCTTCTCCTTCTCGGTGTCGAGATGTGCCGTGCCCTCGTCCAGGAACAGGATCTTTGGTCGGCGATAGAGCGCGCGCGCAAGTAGTACTCGCTGTTTCTGCCCGCTGGATAGCGAGCTTCCCATGTCGCCGATGAGGCTGTTGTAGCTCATCGGCATTGCCATGATGTCGTCGTGGATGCCGGCAATCCGCGCGCAATCGATCATCCCTTGCGGATCGAATGTTGTATCAAAAAAGCAGATATTGTCGGCTATCGATCCCGACAGCAATTGATCCTCCTGCATCACCGCGCCAATTTGCTCGCGATAAGCACGCGGTCCGATCTGGCCCAACGGAAGGCCGTCAATCAGAACTTCTCCGCTCGTTGGCTCGAGCAGCCCAAGCATAATCTTGACAAGAGTTGACTTGCCGCAGCCCGATGGTCCCATGATCGTCACGAATTGTCCGGGAGCAACGCACAGATTGACGTTGTTAAGAATCAGAGCCTCTCCTTCTGCATAACGGAAGCAGACATTGCGCAGTTCGATCGCGCCGCGAATCTGTCGGATATACGACAGGTCCCGGTCGTGCCCCCGCTCGAGCGGGGTGAGCGCAATGTCGGCGAGACGCTCCAAGTGCAGCCCGAGAATGCGGACATCCACCAACTTCTCGATTAGCAAGGCTGTCCGCTCAGCGAACTGCAGCTTATAGCTGACAAACGCGAATATCATGCCAACCGTGATGAGGTTGTCTAGTGCGAGGCGAGCGGCGAGGTAGATCGTGATTACGTTCTCCAAGCCGAATATCGTGTCATTCATCGCCTTGAAGCTGATCCTCGCCCGACCCAGCCGCACGTTGGCATTTATATACGCAGCATAGCGGTTCAGCCACTGGCTCTCCCGTTCGCTCTCTCGGTTGAGCAACTTTATGCTTTGCACCGCTCGCACGGTTTCGATGAAGGTGGAGTTCTCATCTGCCTTACTGTGAATGGCCGCTTCGCTCCGTTGTCGGAACATCCTGAAAAGTGCGAGCCGCAAGGCGGCATACAACGTGAACGCGAGCAGGACGACAAGTCCGAGCTGGACGCTGTAGGTGAACATCAAGCCCAGCATCAACACCGACATGAGACCGTCAATCAAGCCCGTGATCAGTCCCTCCGCGAGCACGTTGCGGATCGGCTCGATCGAGTTGAAGCGAGACAGGACGTCGCCGATGTGCCGCTTTTCGAAGAATGAGAGCGGCAAACGCACCAGATGATGAAATAGCCGGGCGCCGATCTGAAAACTCAACGTGTTCTGCAGAATAAGAATGATGAACGAGCGGGTCGCAGTCGACGCAACTTTGATCAGGAGGAGGAGCGCGAATCCAAGCCCGAGGACGACCAGGAGGTCGACATCCCCTCTGGCGATGACCTCGTCAACAGTGAGTTGCATGTAGAAAGGCGCGGCGAGGAGAAGAATTTCGATGACCACTGACAAAACTAATATTTGGGCGAGGGCACAAGTGTTTCGGCTCATTCCGCTCCAGAATACCGAGAACGGCAATCGCAATCTCTCGTCGGTGCGGCAGAACTCTTCAGTGGGCGAGAGTTCGAGCGCGACGCCGGTGAGATGTCTAGATGCTTCAATGAGCGGAAACCATTTCTCGCCGCCCGCCGGATCGTGCACCACGATCCCTTTCTTCCTGTACGCTTTCAGTACCACGAAATGAGCCATGTCCCAGTGCAGAATAGCCGGCAGGCGCAATTGGCAGAGATGGCCGATCTCGATTCGCAGCGGCCGACATGCCAGTCCCAGGTGAGCTGCTATCTCCATGAGGTCGCGGAGAGTGACGCCCTTTAGGGACACTGGATGCCGCCGTCGCAAGCTGTTCAAGTCAGTTCGATGACCATGATAAGACGCTACCATCGCGAGGCATGCGAGCCCGCATTCGGTCGCCTCCGTCTGCCTGATGACCGGGAGGTAACTGCGTCCGCTGAAATTCAATAGTCCCTGCATGCGCTACATCCTTGCGCTTAACACCGGATCAAGCAGCCACCTCATCAGGGAGCGCTGCTCAAGGATAACGTCGGCCCTAAGCAGCATGTCCGGCTGAAGCGGAATCTTTCGGCCATACGCGTCGATGTCGGGCCGCTCGAGAGCCGCCGTCACACGGTAAGCTGGCTCCTTGAGGGTGATCGGCCCGGTCGTTTCGTTGGCGGTCAGAATCGTGTGAGAGACTTTCGTCACGCTGCCGCGGTAGGTGCCGAACTTCTGATAAGGAAATGCATCGTAAAGTATCCTAACCTGCTGGCCGGGGCGCACGAAACCAAACGCGCGCGTCGGAAAGAACAGCTCCGCCTGCAAGTGCGCCTCAAGGGGAATGATTTCGAGCTGCATATGCTTTGGATCAGCGAGCTGGCCAACAGTCGCCTGCAACGTGGACACGCGCCCACTCGTTGGCGCCCTGATAACGTAAGCCTGCCGCCCGTTCACCTCGGCCACACGCTGTTCGATCGAGGAGAGTTCATTACGCAGTCCTCGGATTCTCTCTGCGGCGACGGTTGGGAGTTGCTCGAGTGTATGCCGAGCGTCTGTCAATTGAGTGCGCCGCGCGGTAGTCTGCTGATCGAGCGACACCACGCTCTGCTTTTGCTCAAGTGCGGCCTGCTCGCGGCGCTTCAGCTCAATCGTTGGCAAAGCTCCGCTCGCGATTAGCTTAGCGCCCGTTGCCACGAAGCTCTCGGAAAGCTTCAATCGCTCGTTCTGGATGTTTCGCTGGTCCTCGAGCTGAGCAATCTCTCCTTCAATCCCCTTGATCGTGGAAGCGAGGCGATCCTGTTCCGAGGCGGTTCGACGATCTTCTGCATCGATCTGTCGCTCGACCACATTGCGTTGCTGCGTCAGCACTGCAAGTACGGTGGCATTGACGTCCTCGCCATTGGCGGTGATTTGGGAAGTGACTATGGTCAGGAGCGGGTCACCCTCCGCAACCTCCTGCCCCTCCTTCACGTGTATCGCTTTGATGAAACCCTGTTGTGGTACGAAAATCTTAGCCGTGCCGGAGGTCGGCGTGAGATACCCGGAGACGGTCTCCTTGCGCGCGTATTGCGCGATGGAGAGAAAACACAAAATGAGTACAACGAGCGCCGCAAGGCTCCAGCTAAGAAGCGTGCTCGATAGTGGCTGAAGCAATACGACCTCACCCCAGCTATGGCGCTGACGTACAAAGTCGACAGCTTCCTGGCGAAATAGAGCTGGCCGTGTCGCCATGGACGCACCTTATTGCTACGTTGCTTCGCTTTCGTTCGTCAATTTGAAGGCTGCGCGTAGTGGTCTCTTCCGCCGCGCCACGGCTGCGGACGGGTACCGCCTAATGCGGTGGAGAACCGCTCCTCCGCTGTGGAGAAGCGGTTCGCCCGCGCATCTCGCCTTTACCCAACAAATTGCTGCTGGATCCCGAGGACGTTGACTCCGATGTTTGTGTCGTTGATGTTGACCAATCCGACTTGTGTGTTTTGGTCGCCACCGCAACACTTGTCGTGGCCGCGCTCGCCGCCAGCGGCGGCTACGAGATCGAGCTCTTCGTCGCGCAGTTCAACAGGGTACGTAAATTCGTGCATGTTACTCTCCTTTGTTTTGTACTATCTTGGGTGTTGATGGCGCCGCACTGACGGCGACCACCTACCCTCTAGTCGGAAGCCCCCAATCTGGATGCACCGTCGCGCAAATTTCTATGCGGCACGTGCTGCGCGCTCGTTTCATTGGGAATCTAGAACGTTGTACGCATGGCATATTAGAGTTGGGATCAGTGCGGTTTCGTCAGAGTAGGTTGGACGTGCTGATCCAAGTGGCATTGTCGACGGCGGCAGCGACGTCGGGACTTCCGAAGGGAGAACGCGTTGCGACGCTTAGCGGCTGGTCCCCAAGAAGCGTCTCAGCTTGGATCGATGGCTGCACTCATCGCAATAGCTGCGCAAATCGCCGCGCCGATCAACATCGCAAAAGACTTGGACTCGTCGCAGCCTGATCGCGTTGCGGGCAGAGTTGCATAGCGGGTGGAAAATGTGATGGAAGCGATAACGATCTTTTTGGAAAGGCCGCGAATGACCCTTGAAGGCGTTGCACGGTATTCGGGGAAGTTGGATCCGTTATAAACTCGACTTAGCGGACGGTGCCATCCGGCGGCCGTTGCGGCTCTCTTCGACAAAGCTGCCGAGAAAAATGAGAGGGCCGAAGTCGTTTTCGCGCGAGAACAGGACCGCGGTCCGCAAGCGGCCGACGTGGAGCGGCAAATGTGATCTGCGACGGCTTCGCTGCCTGAAGAAGAACGGCACGAATGCCGGGCCGCCTCCGCTCTCGAAACAAAATCGAGGGAATTCACGTTTGCACGGCCGGCTCACCTAGCCAGCAGACATGGTGCGTTGTCCGACCGCCCGGATCCTGACGACGAGGCGCGAGTTGGCGATTGGAAAAATTTTTTGAAAACTTCAGGAACGAAGTCGACCAGTGCTGACTTGAGGTCGCCGACAGCCAATTTCGTAAATTGTTAAAGCTGCCAATTTAAATGCAAATTTAAATTCGGTGATTTAAATGCGGCCCGCGGTGTCCTGCGCGGGAAGAGTAATTGCATATCCGTTTTATGAGGGGTGACTTCGACCATGCCCCATCAATGCGTCGGCTTCACGAAGGCAGAGTCTCGCTCCGGCGCAACGCGGCATGGCACCTATCATTGCGAGACGGCTCTTAGTTACGAAACGGCGCTGCTTGAGTGTGCCTCCGGATCGCAGTCGGCCGTCGGCCAGATCTACGCCCGGGAGAAGGAGCAGTTGCGCGCAATGGCGCACCGCATCGTCCACGACAGGTCGCGTGCGGAGGACGTCATTCACGACGCATTCGCGCAAATCCTCCGATACGCCAAAAACTTCGATCCTGCCCGCGGATCCGCCCGAGGCTGGATCTACACGATCGTTCGCAACACGGCGCTGAAGATGCAGGAGAATGCCAGGCGCGAAGTCGCCCTAGAGGACGAGACATTGAACGCCATCTGCGCGCGGGAGCAGATCGTTCCGAACCCGGCCTCCTGTATCCCAGACAGCATGACGCTCAGGGCCATGCTCGATGAACTCGAGCCAAAGCGCCGCGCGACCCTGCTTTTGGCGATCGTCGATGGGCACACGCACGAGGAAATCGCCCAATACCTCCGGGTTCCGGTCGGAACCGTCAAGGCGTGGATCCGGAGAGAGCTCGTGGCCATGCGGCGGCAGCTCGAATGAGGCGTGAAATTATTTCTCGCCGCTGCATCGATTGGTGTGCGTCGGCGACAGTAGGGGTGATGGCGGTGTGATCCGGGAGCATGTGTCCATGACGCATGTGCCCGTGACCGCGCAAACCCGCAGGGAGGAGCGAAACCATGTCTATCCTGGGCAGCGTGGCGAGCATTCTCGGGCTGACAAAGATTCTGGGGATCGGCGACCCAACGGAGCAATGGACGCCGACCAAGGCCGACAGCTGCGACGACGGCAAGCAGTCCAAATGGAATGACGATCACGGGGTGCGCGAGGACTACTCGAAGAACGGCGACAAGGACGATTATTCCAACCTTAGCGGAAAGGTCGGCTACGCGAATGCCCGCAAAGGCGACTACTCCGAGCACCATGGTGGCTGGAAGGACACCAACAACGACGACCACCAGCCGAAGGATTGGTACGAGCTCAAGCCGTCGGCCGACAGCGGCGAGGGCGACAATTATCGTAACCCAGGTGAAGCGCTGGCCAAGTGCGATTTCTCCCATGGTGATTTCGGCTCGCATAGTCCGGATCATACGGGTGACATACACGGCGCGCTCGCTTCGATGTCGTCCGACGATGCGCTCGAATACGCCATCGGCCAAATGGGCCCGGCGGACGCGGATCACGTCGATGTAGGGCACTTCGACGCGGCAACGGATACGTCACACAACACGGATGCTTGATGCGCCGAAAGGGCGCGCCCGGCAGTGAATGCTGCCAGGGCGAGTTTGTTTATTAGCGGAACGAGATGAACGGTGGCGATCATGAACGATGTAGAAAAGCGTGAACTGTTCGAACAAGAGCGGAAGATCTTCGAGGCCAGGTCGCAGCGTTTGGACAAGCGAACCGGATCTTTCAGTTTCTTGACCTGGCCGTTCTTCATTGCCATCGCCCCTTTGATGTCTGGAGAAGAGTTTCTTGCTGCTACGTTCAATTCCGCGACGGCCGAGGAGGAGGATGCGAAAGCCGCTCAGGCAGGCGCGCCGCACGCGACAAACGACGTTCCGCCGATGGGTGATGCCCCGAAAACGAGTGCAGAGGATGAGATGGCCAAGGGAGCCGCCCACTCGTCGGAGGCGCATGCGACTCAGCTCGATCCGACTGGACTTCTAGCGGAGCTACATGAAGAGGCGGCCACGCCGAGCTCCTCCCGCAGTGAGGCTGTCGCGGCCACGCTGGGCGGGGACGGCGGAGGCGGCGATGATGCCGATTCCCCCGATCAGGACGCTCCAACCTCAATCGATGTCAGTTCCGTCAACGCGCTGTCAGCGAATTCCCACCTCGGAAGCAGCCAACTGCTTGGAATGGTCGCCAATTTCGACAACGGCGCGGCCGGAGGGACCGCGCCGGTCGAGGCGGCGGCGCAGCCGGCGCTCACGACCGTGCCCGACGCAGTCGACACGTTGCCCCACGACATGGCCGGCACGATTGCGCCGGTGGAAGCGGTGGCGCAGCCGGTGCTCACGACCGTGCCCGACACCGTGAGCACGCTGCCCAGCGACGTGGCCAGTGCGATTGCGCCGGTTGAAGCGGTGGCGCAGCCGGTGCTCACGACCGTTGCCGACACCGTCAGCACGCTGCCCAGCGACGTGGCCAGTGCGATTGCGCCGGTGGAGGCGGTGGTGCAGCCGGTGCTCACGTTTGTGCCCGACACCGTCAGCACGCTGCCCAGTGACGTGGCCAGTGCGATTGCGCCGGTTGAAGCGGTGGCGCAGCCGGTGCTCACGACCGCAGCCGACGCCGTCAGCACGCTGCCCAGCGACGCGGCCGACACGATTGCGCCGGTGGAGGCGGTGATGCAGCCGGTGCTCACGACCGTTGCCGACACCGTCAGCACGCTGCCCAGTGACGTGGCCGACACGATTGCGCCGGTTGAAGCGGTGGCGCAGCCGGTGCTCACGACCGCAGCCGACACCATCAGCACGCTGCCCCACGACATGGCCGGCACGATTGCGCCGGTTGAGGCGGTGGTGCAGCCGGTGCTCACGACCGTGCCCGACACCGTCAGCACGCTGCCCAACGACGTGGCCGGCCCGACGACGGGTGCAGACAGCCAGTCGACCTCGTTGTCGCTGTCGCAAATGGCTGCATTGGACAGCGCCGGCGCTTACACCCTTGACAGTTCGGCGCCAGCTCTTGAGATCACGGAGTCGGCGCTGGCTACGTCTGGTGACGCGCCGGAGCTTGGCAAGTTAGCCGGAGGCGCTCTTGCGAGTGCCGCGCCCGTTGACATGAGCGAGCCGGTGCTCACCCCAACGGCTCCCGCTTTGACCAATCCGAGCAGCGACGTGTCACATCCGATTGACACTGCCGCCAGCGACGCTCTTGCAAGTGCGACGCCGGTTGTTGATATGACCGAGCCCGTGCTCACCCCAACGGCTGCCGGCCTGTCCAATCCGACCAGCGACGCGTCACATCCGGCCGACGCCGGGAATGTCGCCGGCGACACTCTTGCGGGCGCGGCGCCGGTCGCTGACACCAGCAACCCGGTGCTCACCCCAACGGCTGCCGCTTCGACTGATACGAGCAGCGACGTGTCACATCCGGCCGACACCGGCAATGTCGCCGGCGACACTCTTGCGAGTGCAGCGCCAGCGGCTGACACGACCGTGCCGGTTATCAACCCAACGGCTGCCACGTTAACCAATCCGACCAGCGACGCGTCACATCCCGCCGACGCCGGGAATATCCCCGGCGACACTCTTGCGAGTGCGGCCCCGGTCGCTGACACGACCGAGCCGGTTATCAACCCAACGGCTGTCACGTTGACCAATCCGACCGGCGACGCGTCACATCCGGCCGACGCCGGGAATGTCGCCGGCGATACTCTTGCGGGTGCGGCGCCGGTCGCTGACACCAGCAACCCGGTGCTCACCCCAACGGCTGCCGCTTCGACTGATACCACCAGCGACGCGTCACATCCCGCCGACAGCGGCAATGTCGCCGGCGACACTCTTGCGAGTGCGGCCCCGGTCGCTGACACGACCGAGCCGGTTATCAACCCCACGGCTGCCGCGTTGACCAATCCGACCGGCGACGCGTCACATGCGGCCGACACCGGGCAGGTCGCCGGTGACACTCTGGCGAATGCGACGCCGGTCGCTGACACCAGCGAGCCGGTGCTCACCCCAACGGCTGGCGCTTCGACTGGTCCGAGCAGCGACGCGTCACATTCGGCCGACACCGGGCAGGTCGCCGGCGATACTCTGGCGAGTGCGGCGCCAGTCGCTGAGACGACCGAGCCGGTGCTCACCCCAACGGCTGGCGCTTCGACTGGTCCGAGCAGCGACGCGTCACATCCGGCCGACACCGGGACTGTCGCCGGCGACACTCTTGCGAGTGCAGCGCCAGTCGCTGATACGACCGTGCCGGACTCCAGCAGTGCTCCACCCCCCGGATCAGCCGACACCCTTCTCGCACTCGCCACCGCAACTGACGCACCGAAGCAGGGTCCTACGTCCGCGACCACCGCCGCGGACAATGGCCCCACGGACACATCGAATGCCGCGGCGACAGCCGACCCGAGCGCCGTCTCAGGCGATGTGATCGCCTTGAACGACGTCCCGGCGCCTCCGGCGAATGCTCTGTACACCGGGACCCACTATACCGACTACGGCGTCACGCTGAGCAGCGACAGCGCAGTTGCGCCCCAGACTGCCGCGTCTTCGGCGGACACCGCCTCGGCTCACGACACTTCGGCTCCGGTGGTCGCCGATGTCCAAAAGCCTGCGCCGCCGCCTCCCGACACCGTGGATAGCACTCATCTGATCGATCACGTGGGAACTCACGATGCCATCCTGTAGCAGGAGGCAAACATGGTGGCCGTCGAGACACTAGACAACCCGCCGCGGAAGCACTCGGCAGATCACCTTCGCCTTGCACCGGGCGAAGCCCGCGACTCCGTCGGACCGGTCGACGCGCTGGCCGCCTGGCGTTCGGTCGCGCGCACCAACCTGATAGCAGTCGCGGCATTTTCGGTCGTTGTGAATCTGCTGATGCTCACGTTGCCGATCTACCTCTTTCAAATATCCGATCGCGTGCTGACGAGCCGTAGTCTCGAGACACTGCTGATGCTCTCGGTTCTCGCGCTGACGTTCATCGGCATCCTCTCGATCGTCGACATTCTGCGTCGGCAGGTACTGGGGCGTCTTGCGACCAAGATGGAGGCGGTGCTCGGCGGCGCAGTGCTGGCGAGCAGCATCAACAACGCCAGAGCTGGCGAGGGCGGAACCATCCAGGCGATCCGCAGCCTTCACCAGGTGCGGGGCTTCATCTCGAGCCCTATCATGCTTCTGCTGATGGACGCACCACTCTCGCCGCTCTACTTCGCAGTCATATTCCTCGTTCACCGACATCTCGGCTGGATCGCAGTGGTATCGGGCTTGGTCCTCGCACTGATTGCTTTGATCAACCAGCAAGCGACCTCGGAGCGTCTGAGTGAGGCAGGCCTGCATGCCGCCGAGGCCGATGCGGCGGCCGAGTCGCTGGCACGCAATTCGCAAGTGATCAATGCGATGGGAATGCTGAGCGAAAGCATTCTCCACTGGGGGCGCCGGCAGGCGCCGGCGCTGACGGTGCAGAGCCAGGCCCTTGACCGGAATTTCTGGATCAGCGGTGCGTCGAAGTTCGTCCGGCTCGTGGCCCAGATCACGATCCTCGGTACCGGCGCCTATCTGGCCCTCCACGCCGAGATCACGGGGGGCATGATGATCGCGGCTTCGATCATTGCCGGACGCGCCCTGCAGCCGCTCGAGGGTTTGATTGAGGGATGGCGCAGCTGTGTTCAGGCGCGATCGGCCTATGCCCGCGTCAAGCAGGCGGTCGAGGCATTCCAGCGCGAGACGCCCAAGCTGCGCTTGCCAAGACCGCAAGGGCGCCTGAGCGTTGATCGGGTCTTGTATCTGCCGCCCGGCTCGAAGGAGCCGGTACTTAATGGTGTGTCGCTCGAGCTCGCGCCCGGAGAGTCTTTGGCCATTGTCGGACCGTCCGGATCGGGCAAGTCGACTCTCGCGCGCATTCTGGTGGGTTGTCTGGTGCCGACAGCCGGCAAGGTCAGGCTGGACGGAACGGAGCTGCGCAACTGGGATCGTCGCCAGTTCGGGGAATATACCGGATACCTGCCCCAGGAGGTTGAGCTATTTCCCGGGACCATCAAGCAGAACATTTGCCGCATGCGCGACGACTTGCCCGACGAGAGCATCTATGAGGCGGCGATGTTGTCGGGCATTCACGATATGGTCTGCCAGTTGAAGCAAGGATACGAGACCGTGCTCGACCGCAGTGGCGGGCCGCTGTCGGGAGGACAGAAGCAGCGCATCGCGCTCGCCCGGGCTTTCTTCGGTAATCCGTCCCTTGTCGTGCTCGACGAGCCCAACTCGAATCTCGACGCGGCGGGCGAGCAGTCTCTGACCGAGACCCTGCAGCGCGCCAAGAGGCGGGGGGTCACCGCGGTGGTCGTAACCCTGCGTCCAGCGCTGCTGAACAGTGTTGACAAAGTGCTCATCCTGCGGGCCGGGCGCGCGGAAGCATTCGGCTCTCCGAGCGAGGTGTTGCATCGCTTGGTTCGGTCGCCCGGCAGGGCCGGCGGAGATAAGCCGGAGCAGCCGCAGCGCATCGAATCCTCGGGCGGGTGACCAGCGCGGGAGGACAGCATGAGAGTAAAGGACGACATCGGTGAGTGGTACCGCGGTGTTCCGCTGAGCGCCAAATGGCCCATCTTCACCGGCCTCGCCATCCTGGTTGTTTGGCTCGGGTGTTTCGGTCTTTGGGCCGCGGTCGCACCACTGAACAGCGCGGTCGTTGCTTCGGGCACGTTCGTGGCTACCGGACAGAACAAGCTGGTCCAGCACTTCGAGGGCGGCATTATCCGCGAGATTGCGGCCAAGGATGGTGATGTTGTCGACGCGAACCAAGTCCTCGTGCGCATGGACGATACCGCTGCCAACGCCAAGCTGAGGCGGCTGGTTTTGAAGAAGTATCGGCTCCTCGCTATAAAGGCGCGTCTCGAAGCTGAAATGAGCTCTTCGGGCGCAATCGAAACTCCGGCCGCATTCAGCGAGAGTGGACGCGATCCGGAAATCAAAGCTATTCTCGAGCGGCAACGAGCCGAACTCTGGGCGCGCCGGGCTAGTCTGATGGCCGAGGAAAGCGTACTCGCAAAGCAAATCGCTGGGCTGGAGGAAAGCATCCGCGGATATCAGGCTCAAGTGCAGTCCACCAAAGAGCGTATTGCCTTGTTCGCCGAAGAGCTGAAGGACAAGAATTCGCTTCTCGGCCAGCAGCTGGTCCGCAAGTCGGATGTGCTGGCGGTGCGGCGCTCCGAGGCCGGTCTCGGGGGCGACCTCGGCGAGTATCTCGGGCGCATCGCCGATTCGAAGGAACGGATCGCTCAAGCGAACGAAAGAATAGCGCAGCTCCATGCGACGGCACTCCGGGATGCGACCAAGGAGCTGCGTGAGACCGAGGCGGATCTGGACGATGTCGAGGAACAGATTCGCGCCGCGCAGGACGTGGTCGACCGGATCGATGTTCGTTCGCCAGTTCGGGGCATCGTGGTGAAGAACAATTTCCATACGCCGGGCGGCGTCGTTTCTCCTGGCGCCGTGATCCTTGAACTCCTACCGATCGGCAATGAGCGCATCATTGAGGCACATGTGAATCCCAAGGACATTTCGCATGTGAGCGTAGGCCAGGAGGCGCTGGTGCGGCTGTCGGCACTCAACCAACGCATCACGCCCATGGTCGGGGCGAGCGTCATCTACGTGTCAGCGGACGCCTTGGCGGAGCGAGTGCAGGGGAAGACCGAAACTCGTACCGATGGTGACACGCGTCGGGAATTCTATGTCGTTCGGGTGCGCCTGGACCAGGACGATATTCTCAGGCGAATGCCTGAATTCGTCCCGACGCCCGGGATGCCCGTGGACGTTTACATCAAGACCGGAGAGCGTACGTTTTTCGAGTACATCATGAAGCCTGTGCTCGACAGCTTCTCCCGCGCGTTCCGCGAGACCTGATAGGCGATAAGGAAATTGCCGATCCACGGCCGGCCTGTGGTCGGCGCAACGCCTCCACGATGCCAAAGCCTCCGTGGGCGAGAGCGAAGACTCCATGGCGGCGAGACGATATAGTTTCTGCGGCGGAGCGACCGGTACGCAAGAGACGATCATCAATGGCAAAGGAAATCAAACAGCTACGGATAGTATAGGTCGCTTTGGCATCAAGATGCCGATAGTTTAGCTATCACTGGGCTTGCATTTGGTCCCGAACAAGTATCGCAACCGGCAAAAGGGGGTGGGGGGCGCTTAATAGCAGTCCTTTTCGATCCCAAAAGAGACCGCAGCAAACTGCGGTCTCGTGGGCGTCTCTGGAAGCGACAGCTCGGAGCGTGCGCACATTGATCGTCTTGATTTGTCGTTCTTGTGAGATGGCTGAGTAAATCCATGAGAACTCGTTAGATTCAATTGCCCTCACTCGATATTGCTTTGTGCCTGCGCCGACGACATACTCTTCGCGAAAAGACGTTTTATCGTGGATGTCACGGCTCCATTGGACATAGAAGATGTTCTTGATGAAGCGGTCATCGCCTCCAATGATCTCGCCCACGTCCTCGATGATGGACGTTGTCATTCGGCCTGCAATATTGACCCCCTAAGCCGGGGGATCGGCGTCCAAAATTGACCCCGCATTGCCTCATCCAGAATGTTACTGGACAACTTCTCGCCGATGATTGGGTCGGGGCCATCGAATTGGTTCGGTGGCGTCTATGGCGGGAAAGAT
>NZ_JADPKE010000098.1:0-25755 GCF_023073795.1 Bradyrhizobium sp. 159
GTGCCGCGCGCAAAGGCCGGACATATGACCGCACCGTTCCAATGTGTGAGATCGACTGCAAAAGCTCTTGCCACGCGGGCCGTTCCACATATGGGGGCAAGGTCACACTCAGTGCGGTAATTAGAGCGAACGTATCTGGGAACGTTCCGATGCTGATTGTTTTCCATCCGGCAACATCCGAAACGGACGTCACTGGACCCATCCGTGTCGGGCCAACGGCCGTCGCCTTGAGTATCAACTGCCTATGCAACACATCACGCGCCGAGCATTGAGCGTGAGCGCGGTTCGCAGAGGCGAGAACGCATGCGACACAGAGCAAGAGTGTCGCTCCAGCGACGTCCCCCGTCAGCGCAACCATCCGCCTCATGATGCCCTCCCTCGTGACGCGAGATCGGCAAGCAGTTCATACTGTTCAGCCGCGCACGAGGATGAACCGAGGTCATAGGAAGCGCTTTACAAACGGCTTCCATTCTTCTTACCATCTGCTTACATCCCAGCTCGTTAGGTGCGATCGTGCCGTAGGAGGACGCATTTGCTTTGCTCCGTTTCGATTTTTGCTTTGCTCCTTTTCCGATTTTGCGCTGGATACGAACCGGCGGAGCTGCGGCAGGGAGCCGAGACGATCTCTGTTATGCCGCAGATGCTCGACCTTCAGAAGTATTTGACCCGCAACAGGGAATGCGTCGTCAGTAAGGACGAGCTCATCGCTGGCATTTGGAATGGTCGCGTCGTCTCGGATGCCGCGCTGACTCGCCTCATGCCGCCCCGATCGCAAGCGGCGACACGGGCGAGAAACAGCAGTTGATCAGAACATAGACGCGCAAAGGTTTCCGCTTCGTTGGTACAGTGCAGGATGCCAGACCTACTTTATCGTGGATTTATCGTCTGATCCGTGCGTCCGCTGCGGGTCCAAAGACTGTCCTCGGCAGCCTGCACCAGGGTGGTCCGTTCACCGTCCGGCAGCGGCCGCCGCGCCTATCGCGCAGACAGTCAGCCATGGGCCCAGTACCGGAAGTCGCGCTGCTTCATTCAATCACTTCACCAATGGTGGACGGGGCGAAAGAGAGAGCTAGAGCGCTCCGGTGGTCACCAGACTAAGGCACCTCAGAGCACACGAGCAGCCGCACTTTGTTAGTGGCTCGCGATGAAGGCAACTACGGCTTCGTCATAGGCGTGCGGGGCTTCTCCCGGAACGGTGTGAGATGAGTCGGGAATTTTGACCCGAGTTCGTTGAGGCAGGCATCGTTCCAGTTCGTCCACGATGCGCCGGAAGAACTCGGGACTGCGCTCACCATTCGTTACAAGCGTGGGCGCCGAAATGCGCTTTGCCATGTCACAGGTGAACACCGGACGCGGGCGGGTACTTATCACGTCCGCGACGGAAGACAGCGCATTGTCCGACATCATCTTGCGATCGCTCTCGGACCGCCGGTCGTAGGTGCCGGGTCCGCCCACAGCTTCGGCAAACAGCCGCAGCCCCGCATCGATCTCGCCATTTCGGAACGCGTCCCGTGTGGACGCAAACCGAACGTTCCATTCCTTCAAGATCTCCGCGCCTCCGGGTGCTCCGGCGAGCAAACCTGTGGCCGGGGGTTCATTGATGATCAGCGTTTGCACCATTTCAGGGTGATTGAAAGCGAAGAACAGCGCAGCATGTGCGCCGGCCGAGTGAGCAACTATATGAGCTCGCTTTACGCCGAGCCCGGCCAGGATGGCGGCCAAATCCTCGCCGTGAACGTCTGCGGCGGCATCAGGGAGACCATCCTTGTTCGTTGCGTTCGGAAAGTGGTTCTGCCGGCTATAGGCGATGACACGATAGGTTTTCGCGAACACCGGAACATGCGCATTCCAAAAACGATAGTCCTGAAGTCCGCCGTGCACCAAAACAACGGGATCACCTTGCCCAGCCTCGATATAGGCGAATTGCGTGCCGTTGACGCTCACCTGTTTGACATCAGCTCCGATAGCTGGTGCCAAATGCCAAGGCCAGAGAATGAGGCCGGATATAAGGGCTTTGAGTGCTAAGTGCATGATGACCCCCTGCATCTCAAGGTAGATACAATATCCCGGTGATGTAAGCTCCGCCATGCGACGTTGCGTTGCAGCTATCAATAAACCGCAGGCTTGACAGCCCGAGTCCACGTTGGGTCACAAGCCGTCTTGCCGACACTATCCGTCCTTCTTCCGCTTGCGACCGGAAAGCCGGCGTCCACACGCTCAAGACGAAGGACAGCTAAGGACGAGAACCGGACTCACGCGGCGCAGCAAATTGGCCCGAGCTGATTCAATCATGTCAGTGCTGGATTTTACGCCGGGGTCAAGGTTTGGCGGGTCTTCGGACTTCAACCTTCTCGCCGACGTCGATGACCATCAGATCTTCACCGAGCTCCAAGGGACCGGAGTAAGTCTTCCGCGTTGGTGGAATCAGATCCTGCTCGGTTGCGTTCGGCAGCACGATGTGTGAATACACCGCGAGCTTGGGCGTCGTCCGCGTAAACACATCTCCAGCCTGCTCTGGCGTGACATGGTGGGCGACAACACTTGTCGTTCGCGCTGGTGGAACTCCAACCCGCTGGAACGTCTCAGGCGAGGCGACCTCGTGAATCAAGAGATCAACATTCTGCGCGTGTCGGATGAGATTTTCAGAGGTGCGGGTATCTCCGGAGAGCACGACAGACCGACCTGAATAGTCGATACGATAACCAAACGCGGGCTTCACCGGCGTGTGGTCCACTTCGAACGCGGTGATCTTCACACCGCTGTTCTCATATACGAGCCCCTCGGTGATGTCCTCGGCGAGAATGACTACGCCGTCTGGTGCCGCTCGGTCATCGTAAAGGCGAATCCTGATGTCATATTCGAATGCCTGCTCGAGGAGCGACATCATGCGCTTCGTCCCTCTGGGTCCCCAGACCTGCAGTGGCCGATCCCGGCCCGGCGTAAGCCAACCGGTTAGCCACAGATCCGGGAAGCCGACGACGTGGTCTGAATGCAGGTGGGTGAGAAAGACGCCGTTTACATCCTGCCAGGGAATCTTGATCTGGTTGAGCCGCTGAAGGGCGCCGCGGCCTGCATCGAAAATGAACTTCTGTCCACCCGCTTCGACGAGGATGCTCGGTCCGAACCGATTCATAACGGCCGGAGGGCATCCTGTCCCTAAGAGTGTTACCTTAATTTCTTGTCCTTGCGCCGTCGCCGCTGGGACAACGACGAGGGCAAATAGTGCGATTCCTAGCATTCTCTGAAGACACTTTGAGGCCATACGCTGCCCTCCCGGTCGAAATCAGATGATGTTCTATCTGCTGCCGCTGGTACATCGCGCGGCGTGTCGAAGCCCTATCTCATTCTCCAAGGCTCACACTTTTTCACAGTAGCGACCCCAGGGCAACATGACCGCTAATCGGTTGGTCCGGCTGTGCTCCGGCCCTGCCAGTGCGAGAAGCTGGCAGGGGCGTTCAAGACAGGAGCACGCCATATCTCAGAAACTCAGCACGGCGATCGGGGGCACGAGCCTTCTCGTGTCCAGTCTACCCTCGACAGGCGACTTGCCACGCCCTGCCGCTGTTCGGCTACGGGCCAGAACCGAGCTTGTCTCAAACCGCGCGTCGCTTCGCGATTCTGGCAAACGCTGCGGCCGGGGACAAGCCACGATCATGGCTGACAACTAAGATCGCGGGAGGGTTCTCTTTTGCCCGCCGTTGGTGTTTGGTCGCGACCGGCGGGAGGACGGGCAATGCGGGGAGCCCTCGGAGAGAAGATCAACCAGGGCGGCACAGCGGACATCCACGTCTGGGCGCCCGGTCAGGTCGTAAAACTGTTCAAGGAAGGTTTCCCGCCGCGGCTCATCCAGCAAGAGGTGCGGATGACCGAGGCAGTCTTCGCCGCCGGCGTGCCAGCGCCGGAGGTGTTCGGCGAGGTGACGCTCGATGGACGCTTCGGCATCGTGCTCGGCCGTCTCGACGGACCGACACTGCTGCAAGTCACGCGCAGCGGCGCCGTCACGTTCGCTCAGGCGGGTGCGATCCTTGCGTCCCTCGGCCTATCCGTACACAGGATGTCGCCGCCAGCGGAGGCCTTCCATCTGCGCGGCTGGATGGACACCGCATTCAGGCACTCGGGCGACGTCGTGCCCAAGCACATCGCCTCCGGCATCCTCGCGCTGATCGACCGCCTGCAGCAGCCGGAGGACGGGCTGTGCCATGGCGACATACACCTCCAAAATGTGATCATGACGGCGGACGGTCCGCGGCTGATCGACTGGACCTTTTCAATCCGCGCGCCAGCGGCCCTCGATCATGGGTTCACTCACATCAGCCTGACCGAGTTTGCCCTCGACGTCACCGACAATCCGCAGCGGCCGCTTGCGGTCAATGCCGCCGCGCAATCTGAATACGCCCGGCTGTCCGGCACGCCGGTAGCGGCGCTGAAGCAAGCGATGGAGGCCTGGCTGCCGATCGCGATCGTCCGCTACTTCCTGCTAATGGGCGGCCCGACAAGTGAGCGATGGAAGCGGATGATGCAGCTCGCCGAAGCGGCCCTGCGCCCGAACGACTGAATCCTTCATCGCGCGCGCGTGGCCGTCGATGCGGCTGCTCAGCGACGGCTTCGGGTTCAGCCACTCGACACGGGGCGCCCCGGCTACCATCCCGGCATGATGCTCAAGATCTACATCTACGGCTACCTCAATCGCGTGCCGTCGAGCCGACGGCTGGAGCGGGAATGCCAGCGCAATATCGAGATGATCTGGTTGACCGGGCAGCTGGCGCCGGACTTCAAGACCATTGCGGACTTCCGCAAGGACAATGGCAAGGCCATTCGTGAGGTCTGTCGCGAGTTCGTCGCACTGTGCCGCAAGCTTGATCTATTCAGTGCAGCAAGCGTCGCCATTGACGGGTCAAAGTCCAAGGCTGTCAATGCGCGGGACAAGAACTTTACCGAGGCCAAGATGAAGCGGCGTCTTGAGCGGATCGATGAGAGCATCGCCCGCTATCTCTCGCAGCTCGAGACCGCTGATCGGCATGGCGACGCGGTGCCGGAGGCGAAGGTTGAGCGGTTAAAGGGCAAGATCAAGAAGCTCAAGGAGGAGATCATCCGGCTCAATGCGATCAACGCGGAGATGATAGAGAGTGAGGACAAGCAGATCTCGCTGACTGATCCTGACGCGCGCTCGATGGCGACAAGTGGCAAGGACACCGGTGGCTACAACGTGCAGATTGCAGTTGATACGCGGCATCATCTCATCGTGGCTCACGAGGTGACCAACGTGGGCAGCGATCGACACCAACTCGCCAACATAGCCAGGCAGGCTCGCGACGAGATGGCTGTCGAAACGATCGAAGTCGTGGCAGATCGCGGCTATTACGATGGCGAGGAGATCAGGGCCTGCGAGGAAGCCGACATCACGGTGACGTTGCCGAAGCCGATGACTTCGGGCGCCATGGCTGCTGGCCGATTCGGCAAACAGGACTTCATCTATGTCGCCGCCAATGATGTTTATCGCTGTCCCGCCAGCGAGCGGCTAACTTATCACTATACGAACGTAGAGGACGGAAAGACACTGCGCCGATATTGGACAAGCACCTGCAAGACCTGTACGCTAAGAGCTCAGTGCACGACAGGTCCCGAGCGCCGCATCTCACGCTGGGAGCATGAGGCCGTTCTGGAAAAAGTTCAGGATCGGCTCGACCACAACCCCAATGCAACGGGTGTCCGCCGTCAGACAGCGGAGCATCCGTTCGGCACGATGAAGTTTCGGCACGATGAAGTGTTGGATGGGAGCAACGCACTTTCTCACGAAAAAGCTGCCAAAGGTGGCCGCCGAGATGGCGCTCAACGTGCTCGCCTACAACATGAAGCGCGTGATCATGATTGTAGGCGTAGGCGGATTGCTGGAGGCGATGCAGGCGTGAGGCCGGCCTCTGCGCGACCAAATCGGCGCCTACACGAAGCTCCTGGTTGCCACCGAAATGACAGGAGCTCGATTCCACCGAATTGGAAGCTCGGCGGCCCCGAAATGCGCCGGAGCTCCCCAAGTTGCCGGATTTTCACACGGCCTGGGCCAGAAGCTGCCCTTCCTCCGCAGTCAGCTCATGACGTTTCACCGCGCCCCGCGCGTGCCATTTTGAGGTAGGCTGGAGCATCTAGCGCTCTGAGGACGATCGAGCCGGGAGACGCCCATGGATGTCGCGGCGTGGCTGCGTGATCTGGGGCTGGGACGGTACGAGCAGGCGTTCCGGGAGAACGACATCGACGCCGAGGTCCTCATGGACCTTACGGCCGAGGATCTGATCGGGCTCGGCGTCACCTCGATCGGCCATCGCCGCAAGCTGCTCGCCGCCGTCGCCGCCCTGCGCGCCGGCTCAATTCCGGCGACTATCCCTGTCACGGCCGCACCCGCCGCGGCGTCGGTTGGACCTCAGGCTGAGCGCCGCCAGCTCACGGTGATGTTTGTCGATCTGGCCGACTCAACCGCGCTCGCAGCACGGCTCGATCTGGAGGAAATGGCCGAAGTCCTGCGAGACTATCAGAGCGCGGTGGCGGGCGCGATCGCGCGGTTCGAAGGGCACGTGGCGAAGTACATGGGCGATGGTGTGCTGGCCTATTTCGGCTATCCGCGCGCTCACGAGGATGAGGCCGAACGCGCCGTGCGGGCCGGCCTCGCCGCGGTCGCGGCGGTGCTCGGACTGGGATCGGCGCATGGCGAGAAGCTCGCGGCCCGTGTCGGCATCGCCACCGGCCCGGTGGTTGTCGGCGAGCTGATCGGCGAAGGCGCGGCGCGCGAGGAGACCGTGGTCGGCGACACGCCGAACCTCGCGGCGCGGCTGCAAACCCTGGCCCAGCCGGGCACCGTAGTGATCTCCGCTCGCACCCGGGAGCTCATTGGCGGGCTGTTCGAGCTCGCCGAGCTCGGCATGCAGATCTTGAAGGGCTTTCCCGTTCCGGTGCGGGCGTGGCGCGTGGTCGGCGAAGGCAGCGCCGAGAGCCGGTTCGAGGCGTTGCACGGAACTGGGCTGACGCCGCTTGTCGGTCGGGACAATGAGATCGGCCTGCTGCTCGAGCACTGGGAGCGAGCCAAGGAGGGTGAAGGCCAGGTGGTGCTGCTGGCGGGCGAGCCTGGCATCGGCAAGTCCGCGGACGATCCCGCCGCAACGAGGCTCGACAAGCTCGAGGCGCTGCTTGCGCTGTCGATCGATGATGTCACCGCGGTGGCCCCGCTGCTCGCGGCATTGCTGTCGCTCGAGACGGATGCGCCGCCGCTCGACATGAGCCCGCATCGGCAGAAGGAGCGAACGCTCGAGGAGCTGGTCAATCAGGTGCTCGGCCTCGCAGCGCGCCGGCCCGTCCTCGCCCTGTACGAGGACGTGCACTGGGCAGATCCGACCTCGCTCGAGCTGCTCGACCTTTTGGTCGACCGGGTGCAAGGCGCCCCCGTGCTCGTCCTCATCACCTTCCGGCCCGAGTTCGAGCCGCCCTGGACACACTATGCCCATGTCACCGCGCTGACCCTCAGCCGCTTGAGCCGTCGGCAGAGCGCGGCCATGGTTGCGCGGCTGAGCGGCGGCAAGGCGCTGCCGCCTGCGGTGCTCGACCAGATCGTCGCCAAGACGGATGGCGTGCCCCTGTTCGTCGAGGAACTAACGCGGACCGTGCTGGAGGCGAATCTGCTCCGCGATGAGGGCGATCACTACGCGCTCGCGGGGCCACTGCCGCCGATGGCGATCCCAACCACGCTGCAGGAGTCGCTGCTGGCCCGGCTCGACCGGCTGGCCCCGGCGCGTGAGGTGGCCCAGGTCGCGGCCGCAATCGGCCGCGAATTTTCGCACGAACTCCTCGTGATGACGACGGCGCTGCCGGAGAGCGAGCTGCAGGCGGCGTTGGACGACCTCGTCGGCTCGAGCCTGGTGTTCCGGCGCGGGCAGCCGCCTCAGGCGACCTACAACTTCAAGCACGCGCTCGTGCAGGACGCCGCCTATGCGACCCTGGTGCGCGCGAAGCGGCAGCGCTTGCACGCCCGGATCGCCGCCGCGCTCGAGCAGCATCTTCCGGAGACAGTGCAAGCGCAACCCGAACTTCTGGCCCACCATTACATGGAGGCGGGGCTGGCCGAACCGGCGATCGACTATTGGCTGAGGGCGGGACAATCAGAGATCGCGCGCTCGGCCACAGCAGAGGCGATCACGCAACTGACCAAAGGGCTTGAGCTGATCCCTGCTCTCGCCGACGACGCCGCACGATGGCGGCGAGAACTCGAACTGCAGGTCGCCCTCGGTGTCGCCCTGATGGCTGCGAAGGGTTGGGCCGCACCGGAGGTCGGGCGGACCAACGCACGGGCCCGAGATTTGTGCGAGCGCCTCGGCGATACGTTGCGACTTTTTCCTGTTCTCTATGGGGAGTGGGTTTTTCACGTCGTGAGGGCGGAGCTCGAGGCCGGTCGAACTGCAGGCGAGAATTTACTCCGCCGCGCGCAGGAACAGAACGATGCGGCCGCCGAAACCATTGGCAACCGCATCGTCGGAACCGCTGAATTGCTTCGCGGCGAGTTAGTGGCTGCTCGCGCCCATCTGGAGCGGACGCTCGCTATCTACGATCGGGCCGTCCATCGGTCGCTTGCCTTCCTGTTCGCGCAGGATCCAAGCGTGGCGGGACTGTCCGTTCTATCCTGGGGACTATTCGCCCTCGGCTATCCCGAGCAGGCAAAGGCGAGGAGCGAAGAGGCACTGACGGACGCGAAGGAATTGTCCCACCGCAACACCCTCGGCTATGCCCTGCTTTACGGCTGCATCCTGTCGCAGCTCCGCCAGGATCAAGACGAGGCCCGAGATCGGGCGAATGCGCTGATCGCGCTTGCAGCCGAGCAGGATTCCCCACACTTCCTCGGAGCCGGCGTCATCATTCGCGGTTGGACGCTGGGCGAGGCTGGGAATTTTGGGGCTGGTATCGCGCAGATCCGAGAGGGACTTGCGATGTGGCAGGCCACCGGAGCGGGCTTCCTGGTGCCCTATTTCCGAAGCTTGCTTGCTGAAGTCCACGGCCGGTCCGGCGCAGTGGACGAAGGCCTGGATCTTGTTACCGAAGCGCTGGCCCGAGTGGAAGAAACCGGCGAGCGATGGTTCGAGGCCGAGCTGCATCGGATGATGGGCGAGCTGATGCTGCGGCTGCCGAAGGCCGATGCGAGCACCGCGGAAGCACGGTTCGGGCATGCGGCCGCAACCGCGCGCGAGCAACGCGCCAAGTTGTGGGAGTTGCGCGCAGCGACACGCCTTGCACGATTGTGGACCGAACAGGGTCGGCGCGGCGAGGCTCACAACCTGCTTACCCCGCTCTACAGCCAGTTCACCGAGGGTTTTGGAACTCCGGATCTACAGGCCGCCAGAGCAATACTTCAAGAGACCACGGCCAGCTCCGAGCCGAAGAACCCGATCCCAAGTACCAGCAGTTAATTCTGCATACGAGCATCGCAGGTCTCTTGGCCAAATCGCCTTAGACGGCATCTCGCTGGTTTCAGTCGTGGCGTGAAGCCGTGCGCCTCTGAATGACGGCTCCGGGTCAGGAACGTCGAGTGAGTATGCGCGCGACCACGTCCGGTCTACCCGCAAGCAGCAGACACCAAGGCAACCGTCGAGGTCCGACGCTGTGGGCCAAGATCAGTCAAGCCTCTTTCCTCCACCATGTGATCGATGTAGCGTAACTATGGAGCTGCTCAACGGGATGTGCCGAAGTCCCCGTCTATTGTGACGAGCAGCATGTGCCCTCGGCGGGCATCGCATTCTCCACTGATCGCCTTTTTGCAGTGCCGTCCGTGTGTGTTCCGCCGCGGAACACCGCCTGAGAAGCATGAGGGCCTAATCATGAACAGGTTCGAGGGCGCGCTGAAAATCGCTATAACTTTCTTTGCGTCGGCAACAGTTTGCGTGGCGCTATCCATCACGACGGCCACAGCGGGCGACTCGCCGCCACGGTGGGCTTATCCGGAGAACAATCCCAACTACAAGCCGCCGGTCGATGACGGTAACGTTGTGCGTGTGCCGAACAGCACGGCCGGGTATACCTGGAGCCAGCTCCGGGACCGATTCGTCGCACCGATCTGGCACCCGGGCGACCATCGGCCGCTGCCGGACATCGTAGCCAACGGCCGCAAGCCCGACGTGCTCGCCTGCGGGTTTTGTCACCGCGCCGACGGGCCTGGGGGTCCGGAAAACGCTGACCTCGCAGGTCTTCCGAAGAGCTACATCATCCGACAAATGGCTGACTATAAGAGCGGCGTGCGCAGCACCGCCGTCGCTGGCCGTCTGCCGACGAGCTTGATGATCGCCCTTTCCAAGCCGATCACCGATGCGGAAGTGGAAGCAGCGGCGGACTATTTTTCCGGCCTCCAGCCGCGCAAGCGCATCAAGGTGGTCGAGAGCAATACCGCGCCGAAAAGTTACATCGCGGCGTTCCTCTGGGCAGCGGTGGAGGGCGGTGAACGTGAGCCGCTTGGGCAACGCATTCTCGAAATTCCCGACGACCTGCACCGTTTCGAGAGCCGCGATCCCCGCTCGACCTTCACCGCCTATGTGCCGGTCGGCACCATAGCGAAAGGCGAGGCACTGGTGAAAGGCGGGTCGGGAAAGACGGTCGCATGCGCCCCGTGCCACGGGCCGGAGCTCAAGGGTCTCGGGCCGTTGCCGAGCATCGCCGGCCGCTCACCGAGCTACATGTTTCGCCAGCTCTACGATTTCGGGCATGGCGCGCGGAGCGGCGAGTGGAGCCCGCTGATGGCGCAGGTGGTCAACAACCTCGACCAGGACGACATGCTGGCGATCGTAGCCTATCTTGCTTCGCTCGATCCGTAACGCGGGGCGGGGCCGCCGACCTAATTAGGACGCGCCCACGGAAGCAGGGCCGAGGCCAGCTACAAGTCTCTCGCAATGCCGACGATTCAGTCCGGCCGCTTTGGGTCAATCGCGTCGGTTTGGCCGTCTGCCAGCCACTTCCGGTCTACCCCAAACTCCGGAAGTGCCGCTGCATCGCACTGAGTGAAGCGATGGGCCAACAGGGGACCTCCATAACGGGATAAAGGCTGACGCGAAGCGGACATCACGAACTCAAGAGGCGTCGACAATCGTTGAACAGAGCGGGCACTCAGATCACGTCGTCAACGATTTTGCTACAGCTCTCGCATGTTCAATGAATAATTGTGCCAACGGGCCAGGAGTCCGGTTTTTCACCGTGAGAATCGCAATCGCATTAGCCGACATGCGCCAATCCGCTTTGGCAGAATGGAAATCATTGCGCCACGACGCAGCTGATTGCTTCAGCCCGGCGTCATACCTTTGCTCTTGATCACCGATATGGCGTCCGGCGTTTTCAGGTAGTCCACGAGCGCCTTCGCGGCAGCGGCATCCTTCGTGCCTGCACCGAGCGCGGCCGTGAATACGACATCCTGCTGCAAATCAGCGGGGAACGGGCCAACCACGTCGAGGCCCGGCGCCGTCAAGACGTTCATCAGGAACAGCGCGAGTTCAGCCTCGCCCTTGGCGACCACAGCAACGACCTGTGCCGGCGTCGGCTGCGGTTTCATCTTGCCTTTCATCGGTTCGGTGATGCCGAGACGCTCGAATACTTTCGCGATTGAAATAGCCAGTTGCGCTTTCCGGAATCGAGGCGACCGATTCCGCCTTGAGCAAGGCAGCCTTTAACGCCTCGGGCGTGGAGATGTTGGGCTTCGGCGCACCGGCGCGAACCGCGACACCGAGGCCGACACGAGCTATGTCCAGCGTCGGCCCGGCTGCGAAGTGTGATTGCGCGCCGGCGTCCCTCATCACCTCGACCGGCACGACGCCCACATCGAACGGCTTGCCGGAAGTCGCTTCCTTTATCAAGTTCGAGGTGGTGCCGAAGAAGATATCAAGCTTGTGGCCTGAGGTTTGCTCGAACTTCGGCTTGAGACCTGCCCACACCGCTGTCATGGCGCCGCCAGCCAGAACCCTCAACTCAGCTGCGGTCGCAGCCGACGACAGCATTATACCGGCCAAGATGCCCACTGCCGCGAAAGAAACCGTCCTCATGTAACCTCCACAAGCAAATATGAACTGAGCGTTCGACCGCATGTGGACGCTACGCTGTTCTAGGTCCAACGCCTAATGTCTCAGATGGGTCATGAGCGCCGGTCGGCGGCTCCGCCGGTTTCTTCCGGTCTACCTCGATGAGCCGACAACAGGGACGCCGGCCGGACCTGCGCCTTTGGACTAGAAGGCGGCGATGGTTACAGCCAACTCCCGCTCAAGGACCACGGCTCAAGTCTTGCGTGCAATCAGTTTGCAAGGGGCAATGATGGTTCGAGATACACGTAATCATGTTGCTATCTGATCTTGCCGTCTCTCGCCCATCAACGTGTGCAAGCCCAGCGGTCCAGCAACGCCAACGACAAGCGAACGGGCCAGCTCTCAAGTGCCGAGTTGAAGTTGGTGCAGCGGTGCGACGAGGTACGTGGCCTCAACCGAGAGGTCGGGCTTGTCTGAACTGGAAAGTGCTCGGCGTGAACCTCCTGGCCACGGCGCGCGCCTTGCCCTCGGATGTTTCCAACGCAATCTTCTGGGCAAGCATGACATCTCCGATCGGCAGCGCGCCGATCGGCATGAAGCACAGCCCCTCCCGCACGCGGCCTCTATCGTCAATCTCGCACACGTTCACCGATGTCCCGGCGTGGATCCGGTACCGCTTCCCACTTTCGCTTCCGACAACCTCGAAGTAGCCCCTCCTTGCGAACTGCTCCCGCTGCGCGGGCGATAGCCAACGCCGCAAGAGCAGCAGCGACCGCCCCTCTGGTGTGCGCTCGGCGCCGTGCCTGATGAAGAGCATTCGCGCCGCTCTCGTGCGGGACCGGACGCCCGACGCCGACGGCCGAAAGCCGAACATGAGCGGCTAGCCGCCGATCAATCTGGGGAAAAAGAGGGTTTCATCCGCACTGGCGTCGAACGATCGGATCTGCGAGATCTGACCGGGACCCGTCCGGACCGCGGCGGTGAAGCCGGCATTCGTCAGCTCATAGAACCGCTGCTCCGCCTTCGCCACTTCCTGCAGGTCGCGGGGGTTGAAAGGGTGATGGCTGTCGCCGGTGCGGTCCATCACGATCTGAATCGCCATGGTCGTCCTCCTCGGATTGATAATGGCCCAAGGGATCCTATCCAGTATCCGACTAACGTGACGAACTTTCAAGACAAGACCACTTCAATCCGAAGAGCGATCTGCTGCTGACCGCAGAAGACAACCGAGTTCTTGAAGCGTGCCATCATCGACGCGGTCAGCACGAATGCTGTCCGTCGGCCCGCCATCGGGCCGCGACGGCCGGCTTCCTTCCGGCTGAAGCTGATAAGAGTATCCCGAAGGGCCGGCGCGGCTCGCTCAGCCCTTCGAACGCATGCGGATCATGAATGTTTCATATGAATACTCCGCGATCTGCCACCAGAGATTCTCGTCGTTTCGAAAGTCCACTTGCGAATCGTAGATCTTCTTGAAATCAGGGCTGGACGCGGAGGTTTCCGCATTGACCTCGTTCGAAGCCTTTAGGCACGCTTCCATCACCGCCTGGCTGAACGGACGCAGAAGAGTCCCGTTGGCGACGAGCCGTTTGATGGCCGCCGGATTGCGCGCATCATAGCGCGCCTGAACGTCCATGTTGGCATAGCCGCAGGCCAGAGCGAGGAGCGACTTGTAAGCCTTTGGCAGGGCGTTCCACTTGTCCAGGTTGATGAAGAAATGCAGCGCCGTGCCACCTTCCCACCAGCCCGGATAATAGTAGTACCTTGCGACCTTGTAGAAGCCGAGCCTTTCGTCGTCATAGGGACCGACCCATTCGGTTGCGTCGATCGTGCCTTTTTCCAATGCGGGATAGATGTCGCCGCCTGCGATCTGCTGCGGAACCACGCCGAGCTTTGAAAGGGTCTTGCCCGCCCAACCGCCGATCCGCATCTTCAATCCGCTGAGATCTTCGACGCTGTTGATCTCCTTGCGGAACCAGCCGCCCATCTGAGTGCCGGTATTGCCGCCCGCAATACCGTATATGTTGTACTTCTTGCCGAACTCGTTGAGCATGTCCTGACCGCCGTGATCCTGAAACCATGCAGTCTGCTGGCGCGAGTTCAGGCCGAACGGTACCGAGCAATAGAGTGCGAAGGTCGGATCCTTGCCGATGAAATAATAGGCGGCGGTGTGGCACATTTCGACGGTTGCGTTGCTTACTGCATCGACAGCCTGCAAGGCAGGCACGATCTCGCCGCCTGCGAAGGGCTGAATTTGAAACTTGTTGTCGGTAGCTTCCGCAACATATTTCGCGATCGTCTCTGATGCACTGAAAGGCACATCCAGCGACTTCGGCCAACTCGTGGTGCAGCGCCACTTTAATTCAGGCATCGACTGGGCGATGGCTGGCGCAACAACGGCGGCAGACGCGGCGAGGCCGGCACCTGCCGTACTTAGAAATTGACGACGTTTCATGGCGTTTCCCCTGTGGATGATTGCTCATTGAGTAAAACCGCCGGCCCGCGGCCATTTCGACGGCAGTACTCCTCCGGGGATCAATTTTTCATGCGGGCCTTTTTTGGATGAACCCGGCAGAGATCAATTATATCAGACATAGGGATGCGCAGGAGATGCGAACAGCACCACCTGCAAGTCAAATGGGACCGGAGATGGATTGGGAAGCGGCCACGCTGCATTGCGGCAATCTTGCGCCGACGAACCCGCCTGAACCAGAAGCGGTCATCGCGTCCGGTCAATCTAGCAGCAACCATAAAGAAGTAGACGCGACCGGCTCCATCTAAACAAGCGACCGGCTCCATCTAAACAAGAATGGATTGCTTCTCCCTCTTTGGATAGTCTCGGCTGGTGTTTGGAATGCGGAAAGCATGGTACAGCGGACTACGTCTTCTTCGCTGTCGCGGTGGTCGTCGGGTTAAACCGCTATTTGGCCGGCATATCGTAAGCGAGCGCGTTGCTATGCAATAGGGTCCCAACGGCGAGCCAACTTGGTACGCTCCAAAATGGCTCGCTATGTGGGGGATGATTGCCTTTATGGCGGCCGTCCGTCTCTTCATTTGGCTGGTTTCGATATATGCGCCGCAACACTGCACGGTGCAGGACCGAGCCGAGCAGCGTCTGGTCTATCCCGGCGAGCCAACTTGTCGATGGTGAAGGCCCTCTTCGGCAACGGGTCAATAGCTGCCGTGGTATAGCAACGGAGATGCGGCTGTTCACATAGGATTCGTAAGAACTATCGCGTCAGCTGCAATAGATCCCATCGATTTCCGTAGAGATCATCAAAGACCGCAACGATTCCGTACGACTCGACGCGAGGTTCCTCCCGAAACAGTACGCCTTGAGCGATAGGCTTCGTAGTCGCGCCAGAAATCGTCTGTGTGCAAGAAGAGGAACACGCGGCCTCCAGCTTGATCACCAATGTGTTGCGTTTGACCAGCTGTAACCGCTTTCGCCAGCAGGATGCGGGTTTCTTGAGAGCCCGATGGAGCGATTAGAACCCACCTTTTGTCGTTGCCGAGGTTAGTGTCCTCAACCAAGTCAAAGCCGAGGCGTCGGGTGAAATAGGAAATGGCTTCGTCGTAGTCGCGAACAAGAAGGGCGATGTAACCGATTTGCTGCCGCATGGGGATTCAGTCTACGCACCTGGCTTTAGTCTGCAACGGGTCAAAGCGCGACTTTGCTCCGCCCATTAGGTTGGTCTCGTCTAGCCCACAAACCGGACGCCGCGGACGCCCGCAATGCAACAAGAAAGCCTATGCGGTCCTCACCGGTGCGGTGGGCGCCAGCGCCGCCACGGCATCCGCTATTCCCGCCGCATCTGCATAGGTAACCATGTGACCGGCATCCTCGACCAGATGAAGCAAGGAGCGGGGCAACACCGCGTGGAGGCGGCGCGACTGGTCGGCCTCGATGAGCCGGTCAGCCTTTCCATGCACGATCCTAACCGGACACCGGATATCCCGATATTGAAGCCGCAACTGCGCAGCAGCTGGAATAAGGAACGCACTCTCCTCGGCGGCCGCCCTCAACTGCTTGGGTCGGAGAGCCAACGAGATCGGAAATTCGTTCTTGAATTCCGGCGGGATGGCGCGCGGCGCGAACACGGTGCGCATCAGCTTCGGCATAATGGCGCACGATATGATCGGCGAGATAGTGTAGCGCATCAGATCGCCGAGCAGCGGCAGTGCCGGAACTGACATGAGCCAAAAGTCCGGCCGAGCGGTTGGAAAATAGTAGCCGGACACAAGCACCAGCCCACTCACGGCATAACCGCTTCGCAGCGCCAGAGCGATCGCCACCAGCGTTCCCCAGGAGTGGCCAAGTACCACGGGGTTGCGCACGCCAAGCTGATCAAGAGCCTTCGCGAACAAGGCGGCTTGCGTTGTGGCCGTCCAGATGCGTGTGCGCGGACGGTGGCTGTAGCCAAACCCTGGACGGTCGAAGCAAACGACGCGATAATTCTGGGCCAGGCGGTCGACCAAACCGCTTAGGACGAGATCCTGAACCATGGTGCCATTTCCGTGAAACAGGACCACGCAAGGCGCGGCGGCATCGCCCCGTTCGATATGGTGGAGGTACACACCGTCGCAATCGGTAAAGACGCCGATCGGGGGATTGTTTCGCTCCGCTGCCACCTGAAACGCGATGTTGGCGAGGATCAGAACGACAAGTCCGGCCAAAACGATCAGCAGCACGGTTTCAGTTGTGGACATGGTGTCAACTTATTCGCGATGGCAAGCACTGATTCCACTCCCTCGTTGTGAGCCGCGCTCCCAAGCCGACAGCAACCAACCGTGATCGGCGCGTGCGTGATCCGCGTTTGCGACCATCCTTTGCCGCCAGTTATCGTCCCGGCAGAGCCGTGAGCTCTCGGGGCGGATTGATGCGCCAGAACGGATATGCCGCCAGTTCTTTCGAATGCTGCCCGAACATATCGAACCGCCTGTTTGTAAACTCCGTAATGACGCCGAAAAATTCAGTTGGTGACCTGATCGACGCAAGTCTGAGGCCGAATTCAAAAGCTAATTGCGCGTTGGCCCCGGCAATTTCAAGAAGCTTCGCTTCATACGCCTGCATGTTTGCCGTCACTAAAGCAAAGCCTTTCATTGGATCGCGACCCGTCATTCTCTGACTGAGGTCATCGGGTAAGGCATCCAGCCGAGGCTCTTTAGGATCATCATGAAGCCCAAGAGGCGTCTCAATCGGGACTGCCGCAACAGAGCGAAGTAAATCCTCTTTCTGGCTTCGAACAATGGCTTGCTTGTTCGGTTGAGCCCGCGCGGCCAATTTCGGATTGCGGGCGCGCTTCGGCGCTGTCGCCGGTTTGCGTTTACTCATCTGACGCTCCAAGAAAATGGGGGTGCGACTTCATTTCTGCAGGTCAACAGGCATTGTGATGTGGCGTTCCAAACCCGTGGATTATTGGGGTTCCGCATAAACCGAGATCAATGGCGCGCTCTGCGATGTCGAGATGATTTTAGGTAGCAACTCCAATCAACAAACGTCTAGCTAGCGATCTTCTAGACCTATGCTCAACGGTGTCAGTTTGAGAAAAATCAGCCCTCCGCGCGTTGAGTCTCTCCAAAGGCCGTTTTATCGCCGACGTTCTCATCACGGACGTCAAGCTGCCCGGAGGCATCGACGGATGGCTGATCGCCGAACGTTGCGGAGACCTGAACCGCGCCGGTTTAAGCAGTGGCGTGCTGCCTGTGAATGGCGGCTCAGGGTCAAAAGGCGAGATCGGCTAGTCGATGCGGCTTCGTCCGCTTTACCTACGAGAACGGACATCTGCCCATCTTCGAGATGTCCGAAAAGTGCCCAGGAACGGAGGCGGCACGAATCAGTCGCACGCTTCAGAGATTCGAAATCTGCAACAGCTTGCGGTCACCGATCCAAGTTCTGGCAAGATCAGCCTGGGCCTTGCGGGCCGCGGTAGCATCGCCGCGCGACTTGTGCAGCTCCGCCAGCCCGTAATACGACCAGCCATTGGCGGGCGCCCGGCTGAGCGCGCGCTGGAATTGCCGCTCCGCCTCGGCGTAACGGCCGGCCTGCAGCAGGGCGGCGGCAAGCGACTGCCGGATCGGATAATACCAATAGGGTGGCTCGGTGTAGGCCAATGCGTCCTGCAATGCCGCGGCCCGCTCGAACCGGATGATGGCGGTGCGATGGTCGCCCTTGTTTTGAGCTACGCGTGCGAGGATGACTGTGCGCGCGATGCGGAGCACCTCCTGCGCCGGGACGCCTGAATCCTTCAGTAGCTTGAACTCCGCGGTGCGCTCGATCGTCTCGATGGCGCTCGCCGCGGCAGTAGCGCCCGCGAAGTCACGGTTTGCCACCAGCGCGACGCCGCGCGCGTAGAGCCACATTGCCTTGACATAGGGAATCGCATCGCCGGGATCCGGCAGCGCCAGAATGGTCTCGGGCGTGCTGAACTGCGCGTGCGCGAAGTAAGGCGCCGCCTTGACCGGCTGCACCATCGCAATGCCCTTGGCAGCCTCGCTGGGAATAAGCTGACCGAGCTTCTGCGCGGCGGCGATCACGGTCGGGCCGTCGCCGGCCATCTGCGCCGAAGCCATCACGAAGTGCACGTTATGCGGATAATAACCGAGCCGGTAGACTCCCATCGGCGCGTTGGTCTCGGCCAGGTATTTTTCATCGACCTTGACCGCCGTCTTGTTGTCTTCCAGCGCGTCGAGATACCGGCCAACCCGATAGTAAATGTGGCTCGGCATGTGGACGAGGTGGCCGGCACCGGGGATCGCGCCGCGCAACCGATCGGCATAAGGCTCGGCGCGCTTCGGCCGGTCGGACGCCTCGACGGCATGGATGTAGAGGTGAATTGCACCGGCATGATTGGGATTGCGAGCCAGCACACGCTCCAGCGTCGGCACGATCGGCGCGCTTTGCGGCTTGGCGTCACGGCCACCCGGCTTCCAGTAGTCCCAGGGGCTGATATCCATCACCGCCTCGGCATAGAGCGTGGCGATTTCGTCGTCCTCCGCAAACTGCTTTGCTACCTTTGCCATTTCGGCCGCGTAGGCCGCGTCGAACGGGGCGCGCGCGGCCTTCGGATCGCTGCCGTAGCGCGCCACCAGAGCACCGATCAGCGCCTGCTCGCGTGGGCTCGCCTTCCCGGCAAGCGCCTTCGCCTTCTGCGCGGCAGCGTAGGCAGGCGCGGCCGCGTCTTCCGGCATCGGAAGATTGATGTTGGGACCGAGCACCAGCGCCTCGCCCCAAAAACACATGGCGCAGTCAGGGTCGAGTTTTTGCGCCATGCGGAACGCGCGCCGCGCCTCATCGTGATTGAATGCGTAGGAAAGACGCAGGCCCTGATCGAAATAAGCCTGCGCGCGCTCGTTCGCGGTCGTGATCTTCCAGGTGGTAGAGCCAATGTCGGTCCACAGCGGCGGCTCGGTGTCCGTGAATGCCAGCGCGGGGCTGGCGGCACTCATCTCGGCGCGTGGCACTTCCGTCTGAGCCAGGCGAAACATCATGTTTGGCGAGCCGGTCGCGGCCGGCGCGCGGCAGATGGGAACATCGGGGCCGACGAGCGGCAGCGATATGTCCACGGCGGTTGCTCGCGCGTCCACGAGGATAAAGCCGCTCCCGGCCAGCAGCGCCGCCAGCGCAACTCCGCCGAGCGCGGCGGCGCCAACGGAACCCAGTAGATTTTGAGATCGCGTGAATGTCGCCATAATGGGCTCCAAAATCGGGCGGAGGAAAACAATCTGCCGGATCCGCGACTTCAACGGGGCGCGGGAACAGGATTCAAAGAGACCCCTGAATTTCAGACGTTTCCGTCCTTTCCGCAAGGCGACTGCAATGTCTGTGGCTGCGACACGTTAGCGTCGGCGGAAAGCTCGACGTGTTGGGTCAACGGTGCTGCTCTTTCCCGCTTCGGATCATTCGCGTCAGTTTGCCCGCGCACCGACGACTTCCGCTCTACCCATATAAACAGACATCGTCGCCGTGCGCGGCATGTCCCTAATGGGCCAATTGCTGCCTTCCAAAAGTGCGCAAGGCGTCGACCTAGACGGCCCCAAAGTCCTGCTCCGCAAGAACTGGACCGTTGGGAGCTTTCAGTTTTGTGAACGCGTAAAGGGAACAAAGCGCACGAGGGCGACCGCGCGCGTCGTCGTCTTGCCGGGCGCGATTTTTTCGACGACCGTGAGCTGCTGAGTGGTGTAACCGGATCCCACAGGCATGACGAGTCGGCCACCCATTTTAAGCTGCTCAATCAGCGGCGGCGGTGGCTGCCCGAGCGCGGCAGTCACGACGATGGCGTCAAAAGGACCGCATTCGGGCCAGCCATCATAGCCGTCGCCAAGTCTGACGCTCACATTGTCATACGCGAGGTCTCTTAGTGCTTTTGCGGCGGCCTCGGCCAGTTGGGGGATAATCTCGATGGTGCAGACCTTTCGCGCCAGGTGCGCAAGGATGGCGGCCTGATAGCCGGAACCCGTACCGACTTCGAGCACAACGTGATCGGGCGCGACCTCGACCAACTGGGTCATCAAGGCCACGATGTACGGCTGCGATATGGTCTGCCCGAGTCCGATCGGTATCGGTCTGTCCGCGTATGCGAGGGAGCAAGATCGCTCAGGGATAAATAGATGGCGTTGCGTTTGCTCCATGGCCTCAAGGACTCTCTGAGAGGCCTTGCTGTCCCAAAACACTGGCGGATCGTGCGCTCCCCAAGAGGTTCACGATTCACGTCGACCGTTTGAGCGCAACGGGAGGACTCGACCGATGACCGGTAAGCGAATGACCGCAGTGCGTCAGGCGGTAGTGCGTCAGGCGGTTCTTCAGCTATCATAACATGACTGCAGCTGGCTGGTAAGTTGCCTCTAATGTCCATTAATGGTCGGAGGACTAAACCGCTCGCGCGGTAGCGCGCTGCGGCGGGCGATTGAGCCCAGAGGATAGCGCAACGGGGCGTCCTGTCTTGAGATGAGGGGTTCGCAACCTTCACCCAAGACAGGAGCATCCCCATGACCGACGAGGCTATGAGCCCGTTGCGCCGGCGCATGATCGAAGACATGACGATCCGCAAGTTCGCGCCGAAGACCCAACACGACTATGTGCAAAGGGTCAAGAACTTCGCCGTTCTCGGGCGATCCCCGGATACGGCGAGCTTCGAGGACGTGCGCCGCTACCAGCTGCATCTGGCGGCGAGCGGCGTTGGTGTGCCGACCATCAATCAAACCGTTTCGACGCTGCGGTTCTTCTTTAAGGTCACGCTGAAGCGCCACGAGATCGTCGAGCACACCCATGTCATTCACGAGCCACGCAAGCTGCCGGTGGTGCTCTGCCCCGAGGAAGTGGCGCGGCTGCTCGATGCCGCGCCGGGGCTGAAGTACAAGGCGGCGCTGAGCGTGGCCTATGGTGGTGCCGGCCTGCGCGCCGCCGAGGTGGTCTCGCTCAAGGTCGCCGACATCGACAGCAAGCGGATGATCATCCGCCTCGAGCAGGGCAAGGGCGGCAAGGACCGTAACGTTATGCTCTCACCACACCTGCTCGATCTGCTCCGGACCTGTTGGAAGGCGGCGCGCCCGCAGGGCTGGTTGTTCCCGGGCCGCGATCCGGTGCAGCCGATGACCACGCGCCAGCTCAATCGCGCCTGTCACGCCGTGCGCGGCAGCCCCAGGTCGTCGGCCGCGCCGAGACACCTCATTTGACAAGTGATGTGGCGTTTGGACAGTGTGACTGCCGGATTACATCGCTTGCCGTGAAGCAAATTTGAGCATTGAATTTTATGCGTGGGCCAAGCGAGGCGAGTTTGGCTTGAGGCTCAATTCTTGCGCGTCACCAAGCCACCTCCTGCCGGCTAATTTGTCAGAGAGGAGTCACCATCATGTGTGCAGGCGATGATCAAACGTGCCCGCGATTTGAGCTGCATCGACAGAAGCTCCTTGAGGACCTCGACCAAGAGCGGCGCGCATTCGTTAAGAGCGCATTCGTCGCGGGCGGTGGCGCAGCCGCATGGGCTGCAAGCGGCACGCTGGCCACTCCGGCATCGGCGCAGACCAAGCCTGGCCAGCCGACCTACCACTACTTGCCGGCCAACTCGGACACGGTGCATTGGGGCTATTTCAGCAAACTATTAAAGCCTCAGCTCGAAGTGGATTCGGGCGATTACATCACCATCGAGGCCGTGACCCACCACGCCGGCGACGACGTCGAACGTATGGTCAAAGGCGATCCGGGTATTGAGAGCATTTATCTTTGGAGCAAGGATAAGAAAGGCGTCAATCGCCGTGGCGCCGGCCCGATCGACGGCAAGCAGCTCGGGCGCGGCGCAGGCGAAGGCTTCGGCGTGCATATCTTGACCGGTCCGGTTTTTGTTCGCGGGGCCGAGCCGGGCGATATCATTGAAGTCCGCATCATGGATGTAAAGCCCCGGCCTTGCGCTAACCCGGCCTACCCGGGCAAGTCATTCGGCAGCAACGCGGCGGCTTGGTGGGGCTTTCATTACAATGATCTGCTCACTGAACCGAAGCCGCGCGAGGTGTGCACGATCTACGAAATCGACGCCAGCGGGCAGCAAAACTGGGCACACGCGGTCTACAACTTCCGCTGGGTGCCTCAGACCGATCCGTATGGTGTCGTCCACAAGATCATCGATTATCCCGGCGTGCCGGTCGACCATTCGATCGTGCAAGAGAACCACAACATCCTCAAAAACGTCCGCATCCCGATCCGACCGCATTTCGGAGTGATGGGCCTGGCGCCAAAAGAAGCCGACATCGTCGATTCTATTCCGCCGAGCTATTTCGGCGGCAACATCGATAATTGGCGTATCGGCAAGGGCGCGACCCTGTACTATCCGGTTGCAGTGCCAGGCGGCTTGTTCTCAGTCGGCGACTCGCACGCCGCGCAAGGCGATTCAGAATTGTGCGGCACCGCCATCGAAATGTCGCTGACCGGGACCTTCCAGCTTATCCTGCACAAGCAGAATTCACTGAGCGGTTCGCTCGCCGGGCTGAATTACCCGCTGCTTGAGACGCAGGACGAATGGGTTCTGCACGGATTCAGCTTCCCCAATTATCTCGCGGAGCTCGGCCCTACGGCGCAGCAGGACATCTACAAGAAATCCTCGATCGATCTCGCGCTAAGGGATGCGTTTCGTAAAATGCGTAGCTTCCTGATGACCACCAAGGGATTGACCGAGGACGAGGCGATTTCGCTCATGTCCATCGGAGTCGACTTCGGCGTCACGCAGGTGGTCGATGGCAATTGGGGCATCCATGCGATCATCAAGAAGAACCTGTTTGCCGGTATAGCGACGGCTTGAAGCTCTAGGAGCCATGAAGCGACGGGAATGTTAGAATCGGACCAGCAGTAGCCCTCGGGCGGATAGCGCGCAATGTCCGAGTGGGTCAATCGCGCCGAAGGTAGTCCGTCAGAATGGACGGCAAACGTCCTCAAGGCTCCGTTTGCGCCCGAGTTCGAGCGGTGCCGCAAACTGACGCGATGGGCCAAAACCGGAGTCGTGCATCGCAGCAAGAAGGTCTACGCTAATGGTATCGCACCGCAGAGAAGGCGGATAGGGCCTTGCGTCGGCCTTGGGGGTAATCTCGGAAGTGCCGGTTGCCCGGTTTTGCCGGTTCCGCATCACCTCCTTAGCAACGTTCGACACGACGCTGCGATCGCGGGGACATTCAAGCTGCTGCATGGACCACCTGTCACATAGACCTTCGCGAAGTTGGAGCGCGAGATCGAAGTCACGTGGCGCAACTCGGCAGCTTTTTTGTTACGAAATTCCAGGATCAAGTTACATCTGCAACTGTGGAATCGCTTGAATCGAGCAACGCGCGCGACGCGCTTTCTGAATTTGAATTTACTTTCTGAGTTTGAATTTGATCAGGCGCTCGCGCGGAGTTGAGCAACAGTGATGTCGAAGCCAGTAGCGTCTCTCTCGATCGATTGCCACCTCCGATGGGTGTTGAGGTTGGGAGCGATAGTCCTCAAGGAGGATGATCATGTTGCGTAAGACAGCAATCGCGTTATTGGCCGTTGCATCTGTTGGCCTGGCTGCGCCGACGATGGCGTTGGCTCGCGGCGGTGGCGGCGGCGGCGGAGGAGGAGGAGGCGGAGGCCACGGCGGTGGCGGAGGTGGTATCGGCGGAGGCCATGGCGGTGGCTTCGGTGGTGGCGGTTTCCATGGCGGTGGCTTCGGTGGTGGCGGTTTCCATGGCGGTGGCTTCGGTGGTGGCGGTTTCCATGGCGGCGGCTTTGGTGGCGGTGGCTTCCATGGCGGCGTGGCCGGCGACCTCCGCGGTGGCGGATTCCGTGGCGGCCGGATGGCCGGCGGATTCCATGGCGGGGAATTTCGTGGCCGCGGCGAATTTCGTGGTCGTGGATTCCATGATCGCGATTTCGGGCGTCGCCGCTTCGGATTCGGATTCGGCTACCCGTATGACGACTACGCCTACTGTTACCCGTATGGATATGGGTACTCGTATGGAAATGGGTGTAGCTATTACCCGTACACCTACAGCAATGCGTACTAAGACTCGGCAGTTGCCATGTAGTTCGGCGACGCCCACCACGCATGGCCGGCACCTGCGGCTCCGACAGGTGCCTGCCAACCTCAGCGCTCTCTCGCGCTGAGGTCACAGGCGATTTCGGCGACTCGCTAATGCGCCAAAGCTCTATGGTCCGTTCGACACGACGTTGCGATCGCGGGGACTATCAAGCTGCTGCATGGATCACCCCGTTCTGCTGGACAATCGAGTCATTGGCGGCGCGCCAGCGCGACCTCGCCAAAATCAAGCGTTGGGATTGCGCAACGTGAATTGACGACGTTCAACCCCGTCTCACGGTAGCTTGCCCCTTCGACCAGAGTGCCCCTGTCGTCGCGAAATACTGATCACCCTCGCCAGCCATTCAAAGCCCCCGGTATCATCCAGCTTTTTTCCGTCAACTTCCGATTTGGGTCAATCGCGTCGATTTGGCCGGTTCTCCGCAATTTCCCGTCTGGCCAAAAGCGGTCAAGCAAACCAAAGCGCAGGCGCGTCCTATTAGCGGCAACTGATCCTTAACCACGGTAAATGATCAGTCACTACTCAAGATCGTGGTTCTGCAGACGTGCAATTTTCGTTGGTATGCTCCTACGCTGTGGTGTCGACTAACGCAGGGGGCAGGATGAGCGGCCGCGCTAACGGATGTTTGGCAATGCTTGTGGCCGCAGTCGCGATCATAGCGGTTGGCTGGTGGGCATTTCGCGGCGAGACGACCACACTTAGGTCACGGCTGACCCTTGTCGTAGAAACCCCGGAAGGTGAGCGATCGGGTTCGAGCGTGAGTCAATTGACGATCCTTGCGCCCGGCCGTTTGAACCGCGCAATTGGGTTTTCGTCCCTGGCGAGGGTAGGCGAAGTTGGTGAGGCCGTTGTTGTCGATCTGGGGATGCATGGCGTGCTGTTCGCTACGCTCGCCGAAGAACGCGCTCTTCGGAGCGGTGGAATGGGCATGTACAATGGAGCTACGGCACCATTCGCTCAGGAAGCGTTTCACGGCAAGGCCGACAAGAATATTGGCGAAGGACGATTATACGGTTTATCTCGAGGAGATGAAACGACGCAAACCTAGAAGCGATGTGTCGTTCGGGAATTTGCCGGTTGACCTTGCCCCCAAGTTTTATCCAGTCCTGAGTTCGCCCCGGCTGTTGGATTTACCCGAATGGGCGGTGGTAGCGACGGGAGCTGGTGCGGAGCCATCGGCATAGCGCAG
>NZ_JADPKE010000044.1:0-1647 GCF_023073795.1 Bradyrhizobium sp. 159
AGGCCGGTGATCGCCTTGTAATCCAACGAGCGGTCCAGCTTGCGCCCGTACCACCGCGTGATGGCGCCGAACACCCGGTTCACAAGCTTGGAGAACCGGCCTTCTTCGGTGTTCTTCAGCAGCACCGAGCACATCATCGGCGACAGCGTCAGCGCGACCACGCCCGACACGATCACCGAGCCCGCCAGCGTGAAGGCGAATTCGCGAAACAGCGAACCGGTGAGACCGCCAAGAAAGCCGATCGGCGCGTACACGGCCGCTAGCGTGATGGTCATCGAGATGACGGGGCCGACGATTTCGCGCGCGCCTTGCAGCGACGCCTGTACCGGCGTCTTGCCCTCCTCCAGATGGCGGTGGATGTTCTCCACCACGACAATGGCGTCGTCGACCACGAGGCCGATCGCGAGCACCATCGCGAGCAGGGTCAGGAGGTTGAAGCTGAAGCCCAGCGCCAGCATCAGGGTGCAGACGCCGATCATCGACAGCGGGATGGTGACGACAGGAATGATGACCGAGCGGAGCGAGGCGAGGAACAGGAAGATCACCACGATCACGATGATCACGGCTTCGCCCAGCGTCTTCTCCACCTCGTCGATCGAGGATTGGATGAACTTGGTCGAGTCGTAGGCGACCTTCATCTTCATCGACGGCGGCAGATTGCGTTCGAGCTCGGGGAACAGCGCGCGCACGCCCTTGACCAGCGTCAGCGGGTTGCCCTGCGGCGTTGCCTGTACGCCGATGAAGATCGCATGCTCGCCGTTGAAGGCAACGCTCGCGTCCGTGCTTTGGGCCGCAAGCTCGACGGTGGCGATGTCCTCCATCCGCACGAAGCCGCCGTCCTTGGCCTTGACGATCATCTTCTTGAACTGGTTGACGTCGGTCAGGCCCGTATTCGTCGAGACGTTCGAGACGATGAGATAGCCCTTGGTCTGGCCCGCGGCGGACTGGAAGTTGTTGGCCTGGATCGCCGCCGCAACGTCCGCCGGCGACACGTTGCGGCCGGCCATCTTAACGGGATCAAGCCAGAGCCGCATCGCAAAGGTCTGGCCGCCCAAAATGTCCGCCGAGGCCACGCCGTCGACCGTCGACAGCACCGGCTGCACCACGCGCGTCAGATAATCCGAGATCGCCGAGCCTGACAGCTCCTCGGACGAGAAGCCGAGATACATCACGGCCGTGGTTTGACCCGTGGTCTTGGTGACGATCGGGTCGTTGGATTCCTTCGGGATCAGATATTTGACCGAGTTCGTCTTGGCCAGCACCTCGGTGAGCGCCTGGTTCGGATCGAAGTTCAGCTTGATGTAGACCTGGATCGTCGAGGTGCCGAGGACCGAGGACGAGGTGATGTAGTCGACGCCCTCGGCGGAAGCGACCGCCTGCTCGATCGGCGTCGTGATGAAGCCCTGGATCAGGTCCGCGGATGCGCCGGGATACACGGTCGTGATGTTGATGACGGTGTTCGACAGCTTCGGATACTGCCGGATCGGCAGCACCATCGCCGCGCGCAGGCCTATCAGCAGGATCAGCAGGCTGACGACGACCGACAGCACCGGTCGCTTGATGAAAATGTCGGTAAAGGCCATCGCGGCGATCTCGATTTCTATGTCTCAAGAAGCGTGATCCGGCCGAGCCGGATCACGCGAATGT
>NZ_JADPKE010000038.1:0-23976 GCF_023073795.1 Bradyrhizobium sp. 159
AACCACAGACCCCATCAGGCCTTGGCAGGACAAACTCCCAAGGCCTTCGCCGCTACCAAGACCACCGCGATCCAATCAGCGAATTATTGAACATCGACAATTGCGAGCGCAGCGAAGCAATCCAGAGTCTTTCCACGGAGGCGGTCTGGATTGCTTCGTCGCAAGAGCTCCTCGCAATGACGGTGTGGCGAGAGCGGGCGCGTGCTCTCCGCCGTCATTCCGGGGCGTCGCGCAGCGACGAACCCGGAATCCATTCATCGATCCTCTCCGACGCCAAATGGATTCCGGGTTCGCGCCCAAGCCGGGCGCGCCCCGGAATGACCGCGAAAAGCGCGGTCCTACTTCCCCACCCATTTCGGTGGTCGCTTCTCCGCAAACGCCTTCGGGCCCTCGATATAATCCTGCGACGCCACCATCGCCTTCACCGCCGGATACTCCCGCTGCTGCTCGATCGCCTGTTCCAGCGAGACGCCAAGCCCTTTCTGGATTGCCTGCTTCGAGGCCCGTATGGACATCGGCGAGTTCTTGGTGATCATCTCCGCCCAGCGCAGCGCGGCGTCGAGCGCCTCGCCTTGCGGCACCACCTCGTTGACGAAGCCGAGCTCGAGGCCCTCCTTGGCACTGACATGCCGCGCGGTAAGGATCATGCCCATGGCGCGTTTGAGGCCGATCTGCCGTGGCAGGCGGTGCAGGCCACCGGCGAGCGCGGCCAGGCCAACGCGCGGCTCGGGCAGGGCGAAGGTGGCGTTCTCCGAGGCAATGATGAGGTCGCAGGCCAGCGCGATCTCGAAGCCGCCGCCCATCGCGACGCCGTTCACGGCGGCGATGATCGGCTTGTCGCAGTCGAACCGCGAGGTCAGGCCCGCAAACCCGCCCTTGTCCCAGCCGCGTTTGCCGCCCGCGGCCTGCCACTTCAGATCGTTGCCGGCGCAGAACGCCTTGTCACCGCTGCCGGTGACGATCGCGATCCATTGCTCGGGATCGGCCGAGAAATCGTCGAAGACCTTATCGAGCTCGAAATGCGCGTCCGTGTGCAGCGCGTTATAGACCTCGGGCCGCGACAGTGTGACGATCGTGATCGGGCCCTTGCGTTCCACCTTGGAAAATTTCAGCTCCATGATCGCTCCCGCATTTTCTCGTGAAGGAATATTGTCGTCATACTAGCGCGCGGGTGCGCTTGAGCACCACCGAAATGCGCAAGCGCGCCTTGCGCGCCTCACACGTCTCGGCTTGCTTGACTTGGATGCGCTCTTCTCCGCTTAATCGTGCGAAGCAAGAATGCGCTTAGCGCCTTAACGCAAAACGAAAAATCATTGAGGGAGAGACCCTTGGATTTCTCATTGCCTGACGATCTCGTCGCCTATCTCGGAGAGCTCGACCGTTTCATCGAGCGCGAGATCAAGCCGCTGGAGGAGGCCGACGACAACATCCGCTTCTTCGATCACCGCCGCGAATGGGCGCGCACCGATTTCGAGAATGGCGGCCTGCCGCGCCACGAATGGGAGGCGCTGCTGCGCAAGGCCAAGGACCTGGCGGACGCCGCGGGTCATCTGCGTTTTCCGGTGCCGAAGCAATATGGCGGCAAGGACGGCTCCAATCTCTGGATGGCCGTGATCCGCGAGCATTTTGCCGCCAAGGGACTCGGCCTGCACAACGATCTCCAGAACGAGCATTCCATCGTCGGCAATTTCCCCGTTGTCACCATGCTCGACCGCTACGGCGGCGACGATCAGAAGGCGATGATCGACGGCTCGATCAAAGGCAAGTACCGCATCACCTTTGGCCTAACCGAGCCGCATCACGGCTCGGACGCCACCCATATGGAGACGCGCGCGGTGCCGGCGACCCGCGACAACGTCAAGGGCTGGATCATCAACGGCGAGAAGATGTGGACGACAGGCATGCATGTTGCCACGCATTGCGCGCTGTTTGCGCGCACGAGCGGCAATCACGGCGATGCGCGCGGCATCACCTGTTTCCTGGTGCCGGCGAAGAGCGACGGCGTCAAGGTCGAGGAGTACATGTGGACCTTCAACATGCCGACCGACCATCCCCGCGTCAGCTTCACGGACGTGTTCGTGCCCGAGGATGCGCTGTTCGGCGAGGTGGGCCGCGGCCTGTCGCTGGCGCAGTGCTTCGTGCACCAGAACCGCATCCGCCAGGCCGCGAGCTCGCTCGGCGCCGCGGTTTACTGCATCAACGAGAGCGTGAAATATGCCCGCGAGCGCAAGCCGTTCGGCAAGGCGCTCGCCGAGAATCAGGCGATCCAGTTCCCGCTGGTCGAGCTCGCCACGCAGGCCGAGATGCTGCGTCTTCTGATCCGCAAGACTGCCTGGGAGATGGACCAGCTCACCGAAGAGCAGATTGAGCGCACGCTCTCTGATCGCGTCTCCATGTGCAATTACTGGGCAAACCGCCTCTGCTGCGAATCCGCCGACCGCGCCATGCAGGTCCATGGCGGCATGGGCTACTCACGCCACAAGCCGTTCGAGCACATCTACCGCCACCACCGGCGCTATCGCATCACCGAGGGCAGTGAGGAGATCCAGATGCGGAAGGTGGCCGGGTTCTTGTTCGGCTATATGGGGCCGGGGAAGCATTAGCGCTAGCACCGTAGGGTGGGCAAAGCGAAGCGTGCCCACCACCTCTCCCGCAATCGTCGAAGAATGGAGGGCGCGGCGCTTTGCGCCTTTGCCCATCCTACGGCACTACGCGGTCAATTCACCCGTCGCTCTTTCCCGGCCCAATACGGCTCACGCAATTGGCGCCGCAAAATCTTGCCGCTCGGATTCCTCGGCAGCGCCGGCAGAAACTCCACGGTCTTGGGCGTCTTGTAGCCAGCGATGCGCTCGCGGGTGAAGTTGATGATGTCGGTGGCTGTGGCCTGCTTGCCAGGCTTCATGACCACCATGGCCTTCACCGCCTCGCCCCATTTGTCGTCAGGCACGCCGATCACGGCGGCCTCCGCGACATCAGGATGATCGCACAACGCACTCTCGACCTCGGCCGGGTAGATGTTCTCGCCGCCCGAGATGATCATGTCCTTGATGCGATCGTGGATATAGAGATACCCGTCCTCGTCCATGTAGCCGGCATCGCCGGTGCGCAGCCAGCCGTCGGAACGAAGCGCAGCGGCGGTCGCCTCGGGCAGGTTCCAATACCCGGCCATGTTGGAGCCCGAGCGCGTCGCGATCTCGCCGACCTGGCGCGGCGGCAGCGGCTTGCCGTCGACGTCCAGGATCGCGATCTCGACGCCCGGCAGTGCCTTGCCGGCCGAGCGCATCCGCTCCAGTCCCTCGATGTGGTCTTCCGGCGGCAGCGCGACGATGGTGCCGGTGGTCTCGGTCATGCCGTACATTTGCACGAAACCGCATTTGAAGACCTCGATGCACTCCTTCAGCAGCGCCGCCGGAATTGGCGAGGCGCCATACAGCATGTATTTCAGCCGCGAGAAATCGACCGTCTTCGCGCGCGGCTGCCGCACCACGAACTGCATTGCCGCCGGCACCATGAACAGCTTCGTGATCCCGGACTGCTCGAAGAAGTCCAGAACCTTGGTCGGATCGAACTCGCGCGCGATCACGCCGCGGGCGCCGTGATAGAGCCCCATCACGCCCCAGCCCGAGCCGCCGATGTGGAAGATCGGCATCGCCACCAGCGAGACATCATCGGTCGACCACCGGTTCCACTCCGGCTTGTCCTCGGCATTACCGGTCTGTACCAGATTGAGGAAGTTCGCGTGCGAGAGCATTGCGCCCTTCGGCTTGCCGGTCGTACCCGACGTATAGAGCTGGATCGCGATATCCTTGGTGTCGATCGGGACCCTCGGATCGTCACCGCTCTGCGTGTCCCGCCAAGCCGCAAAATCCTGCCATTCCGGCGCGCCGCCTTCGGTGGTGATGATTGTACGCAGGCCCGGCAACTGGTCCTTGATTTGGCGAACGAGCGCGATGAACTCCGGCCCGACGAACAGCACCGGCGCCTTGCAGTCCTCGACGATGAAGGCGACCTCGGGTCCCGCGAGCCGCCAATTCACTGGCGCCATCACCACACCGGCCTTCATGGCGCCCATCAACAGCTCGAAATAGATGTCGCTGTTCTTGCCGAGATAGGCGATGCGGTCGCCTTTCTTCACGCCCATTGCGATCAACGCGTGGGCGACCTTGTTGGTGTTGACGTCGAATTCGGCGAAGCTGGTGAGTCGGCCCTCGAACTCGTAGGCAATGGCGCTGCCGCGGCTTTTCGCGCGCTCGCGCACCATGTCGGCGAGATTGGCCAGAGGCTGTGTGGGCATGTTTCTCCCGTCGTCTTGTTCTTATGCCGCAGAGTGTGGCGTCATCCGCGGGTGAAGACAAGACGGGACAAATCAGCCGCGGTTTCGTTTCCCGGAACGCGACGCATCACGAAGTGATGCGCTGCTCAGCCGGGACCCAGCATCCGGCGAGATGGGCCCCGGCGCTCAGCAGCGCACCACGCCGAAGGCGGCGCGCTGCGCTGCGTCCGGGGCACGGGGGAGATCATCCCCGTTTGGCCCGGTCCTTCTCGTTCTGCGCCATGATGCTCTCACGCGCGGCTTTCCAGTCGTCGTCGCTCCAGTCCCGGAGCTGGTAGAAATTGCCGCCCATGGCGAGCGCCTGCGCGCCGTCCATGGCGATGGTCTCGCCGTTGATCCAGTCGCAGCCGCCGGAGATCAGGAACACCGCGAGGTTCTGCAGTTCCTCCATGGTGCCGACTCGGCCCATCGGGTTCATCGCCTTGGTGCGCGCGCCGGCCTCGTCGCCGGGCTTGATCCGCTTGCTCATGCCTTCGGTCGGGATTTCGCCCGGCGCGATGGTGTTGAGGCGGATGCCATAGCGACCCCATTCGGTGGCGAGCGACATCGTCATGGCGTGGATCGCCGACTTGCTCATCGCCGATGGCACCACGTAGGGCGAGCCGTTGCGCACCCAGGTCACGGTGATCGAGACGACATTGCCGGGCTGCTTCAAGGCGATCCAGCGCTTGCCGACCGCCTGCGTGACGTAGAACGTGCCGTGCATGACGATGTTGGCGACGGCATCGAAGCCGCGCGGCGAGAGCTCCTCGGTGCGCGAGATGAAATTGCCGGCAGCATTGTTGATGAGGTCGGTGAGGGGACCGTCGCGAAAGATAGTCTCGATCATCTCCTCGACCGCGAGCGCGTTGCGGATGTCGATACCGTGGCTGGTGACGCGGCCGCCATAGAGATCCATCAATTCGGTCGCGGTCTCGTCGCACACGATTTTGCGTCGGCCGCAGATGTGCACCTCGGCGCCGAGCTGGAGGAAGCGCGCCGCCATCGACTTGCCGAGCCCGGTGCCGCCGCCAGTCACGAGAATGCGGCGTCCGGCCAGAAGATTTTCCTTGAACATGGGTGTTTCCCCCGTAGGGATTGTCAGTTTAATTGGTCGATTGACTAAATCCGGCCGCCAGCGTCCTGTAAAGCGGCACTGAACAAGAACAGGGGAGAATTCATCCATGGAAGAGCGCGTCTCGATCTCGATCTCGGACGGCGTCGCCGACGTGCGCCTGATGCGCGCCGACAAGATGAATGCGCTGGATCAGGCCATGTTCGAGGCCCTTGTCGCTGCGACCGAGCGGCTTTCGAAGGAAAAGGGCGTGCGCGCCGCCGTGCTGTCCGGCGAGGGCCGCGCTTTCTGCGCCGGCCTCGACATGGGGCGTTTTGCCGCCATGAAGGAGAAGGGTGGCAACGGAATTCCGGGTGGCGAAAATCGTGACCTCACCAAGCGCACGCATGGGCAGGCGAACTTTCCGCAAGCCGCGGTGTGGGGCTGGCGTCAGCTTCCGGTGCCTGTGATTGCGGCCGTGCACGGCGTTGCTTTCGGCGGCGGCTTCCAGCTCTCGCTCGGCGCCGACATGCGCTTCCTCGCACCCGATACGCGGATGTCGATCATGGAGATCAAATGGGGCCTCGTGCCCGACATGGCGGGCACGCCGATCCTGGCAAACCTGGTGCGCGACGACATCCTGCGCGATCTCACCTACACCGGCCGCATCTTCTCCGCGCAGGAGGCGATGACTTACGGCCTCGCCACCCGCATCTGCGACGATCCGCGCGCAGCGGCCCTGGAAGCCGCGCGCGAGATCGCTGGCAAGAGTCCCGACGCGATCCGTGCGGCAAAACGCCTGCTCAACAATCTCTCGGTCGATCCGGGCCCCGCGCTGCTCGCCGAATCCGTCGAGCAGCAGAAGCTGATCGGCAGCGCGAACCAGACCGAGGCGGTGCGGGCCAATCTGGAGAAGCGCGCGCCGAAGTTTGCGGATTAACACAGACCTCATCCCGACGAGCCGCGCAGCGGCGTCTCGAGGGATGGGCCACGGGCTCTCATGGTTCGAGACGGCGCTTTGCGCCTCCTCACCATGAGGGCAACTTTGAACAAGAAGAAGAACAAATGAGCGAAACGTCTCAATTCCTGGGCATCGTCTCCGGCAACCGTCGCCGCTCTCACGCCGAGGTCGCTGATCGTGCCGACCGCATCGCGAGTGGCCTCGCCGAGCTCGGCGTCAAGCCAGGTGATTGCGTCTGCATGCTGATGCGCAACGACATCGCCTTCCTGGAGGCCGCCTATGCTGCGATGCGGCTCGGCGCCTATGGCGTGCCCATCAACTGGCACTTCAAGCCGGAGGAGATCAATTACATCCTGGAGGATAGCGGCACCTCCGTGCTGATCGGACATGCCGACATGCTGCATGCCTTGCGCGGTGCCATACCGAACGGCGTCACCGTGCTCAGCGTGCCGACGCCGCCGGAAATCCTGTCCAATTACAAGATCGATCCGGATCATCTGAAGATTCCGGAGTTCGCGATCGATTTTGAGTCTTGGCTCGCCCAGCAACAACCCTATGACGGCCCGGTCGTGCCGCAGCCGATGAGCATGATCTACACCTCGGGGACGACAGGCCATCCCAAGGGCGTCCGCCGCAATGCGCCGACGCCGGAGCAGCAGGCTGCCGGCGAGCGCATGCGCGCGATGATCTACGGCCTCAAGCCCGGCGCCCGCGCGCTGTTGCCGGGCCCGCTCTATCATTCCGCGCCCAACTCCTTCGGCATCCGCGCCGGCAAGCTCGGGGGCGCACTGGTGCTGATGCCGCGCTTCGAGGCCGAAGAATTTCTCGAACTCATCGAACGATACAGGATCGACACCATCTTCATGGTGCCGACCATGTTCATCCGCCTGATGAAGCTGCCGGAAGAGGTGCGCAGGAAATATGACGTCTCCTCGCTGCGCCACGTCATCCATGCCGCCGCGCCATGTCCGGCCGACGTCAAGCGCGCCATGATCGAATGGTGGGGACCGGTGATCTACGAATTCTACGGCTCGACCGAGTCCAGCGCGGTCACCTTCGCAACCTCGGAGGATGCGCTGAAGAAGCCCGGCACGGTCGGCAGGATCTCGCCCGGCGCGGAACTGCGCTTCATCGGGGATGACGGCCGCGTGCTTCCGGTGGGCGAAGTCGGCGAGATCTATTCCCGCATGGCCGGGATGGCCGATTTCACCTACCACAACAAGCCGGAGAAGCGCGCCGAGATCGACCGCGATGGCTTCATCACCTCCGGCGATGTCGGCTACATCGACGAGGACGGTTACGTCTTCATCTGCGACCGCAAGCGCGACATGGTGATCTCGGGGGGCGTCAACATCTATCCGGCCGAGATCGAATCCGTGCTGCACGCAGTGCCTGGCGTGCATGATTGCGCGGTGTTCGGCATCCCCGATGCCGAGTTCGGGGAGGCGCTGATGGCGGTGGTCGAGCCGCAAGTGGGCATCACGCTCGAAGCGGCCGATGTCCGGGCGCGATTGAAGGCTTCGCTCGCCGACTACAAGGTGCCGAAGCACATCGAGATCCGCAGTGAGCTGCCGCGCGAAGATTCCGGAAAGATCTTCAAGCGCCGCCTGCGCGATCCCTATTGGGAGCAGGCCGGACGCAAGATCTAGCCGGGTGAGCGAGCCGATACCCGGGACAAGTGAGAGCCAAGGTCCCGGACGTCGCCTCGCGCATCCGGGCTTCGTTTTGTGGGTATCGAGCCGTCTTCGCAGAGACAGATTTCGAACCTATATAGACGGCGTCATCCACCATCGGATCATCCCATGGCTCCTGTTTCCATCCTGCTCAACCTGCTCTGGATCCTCATCGGCGGCGCCTGGATGGCGTTCGGCTGGCTGATTGCCGCGGTCATCATGGCCATTACCATCATCGGCCTGCCCTGGGCGCGCGCGGCCTTCAACATTGCCGTCTACACACTGCTGCCATTCGGCTCGAGGGCGGTGCGGCGCGACGAGGTCACCGGGATGAGCGATATCGGCACCGGCCCGCTCGGGGTGATCGGCAACGTCATCTGGTTTGTGTTGGCCGGCTGGTGGCTGGCGCTCGGCCATCTCCTCACCGCCCTGGTTCTCGTCGTGACCATCATCGGCATCCCCTTCGCCTGGGCGCATTTGAAGCTCGCAGGCATCGCGCTGTGGCCGATCGGCAAAGTGATCGTGCCGGCTTAGCCGTCGACCCATCAATGTCGGCCTCCGGCGGCAGAGCGGAAGTGGCCCAGCTTGCGGGCGTCGTCGGTTGATGACCTAACTCGGACGTCAACCAAGATCGAAAGCTGTTCGCTCCGCATCGACGCTGGCGATACGGCGCGTCATCTCGTCCGCGCGGGCCGCCACTGCAAGGAGCAATCACTCTCGTCGCTCTCAGGACCGAGTGAGTTGGCTAGGGCGCCACGTCGCACTCAGTTCGTCAATATTTCTTACGGTAATTCCCCGGAGTTGCTGTTTTGTCAAACCCGGTCTGGGATGTGGCATTTCGACGCCTCCGCTGTGGGCAACACCCGCGCTGCAATCGAATCGTACATTGAGTTGGAGATGATCATGCGCAACATCGTACTGGTGATGGTATTCGTGGTCTCGCTGGCGGCTCCGGCTTTGGCTCAGAAGCCCGAGATTGAAGCGATCAACACCAAATTTATTGAATTCTTCAACAAGGGCGATTTCTCTGGTATCGGCTCGCTCTATACCGCTGATGCGATCGCGATGCCGCCCGGCTCCTCGATGGTGCAGGGCCGAGCAGCCATCGAAGTAATGTGGAAAGGCATGGCGGATCAAGTCAGCGACCCGAAGCTCACAACTGTTGACGTGAAGTCGCTCGGCCCTTCGGCGGCACGCGAGATCGGCACGTTTGCTCTGAAGACCAAAGGGCCGACACCGCAGGAAGTGACTGGGAAGTACGTCGTTGTTTGGGAAAAGGTCGGAAATGACTGGAAGCTCGCCACCGACATATGGAACGAGGGCAAGTAGGCGCCCGTAGGCGTACATGTCCGTTATTGAGCGAAGTCACGGCGCGTGTCATGGAGGTCCGGCTTTTGCGGCAGAGCGGACCAGATTTTCTCATCCTGAGTTTCGCAGTTTGACCCAGGGCGGACCCACCCCCGCAATTGAAATCGAGCCTGTGCTGGGCGGGCTCGGAACGTAACTCAAGCGGGTATGAGATTAATGACTCGCATGATAGCGGCACCACTGCCTATGTTCTCAGTGTCCTCTGGTTCACCTTTGACACAAGTCCATACGTCGTTTTTCCTGACCGTGAACGGGTGGCCATCGCGATGATCGAGGCGCATTTCGCCGTCGATGCACTGGCAAACCATGTCGTTTCGCATGGCGTCATCTTTGTGCGTTATCTTCGGCTGGAAGACTATGTCAACGACCTTAATTCGCTTATAGGCCGGGAGTACGGAGTCGCGCCCATGCATCGCTTCGCGCTCGCTTACCTCCACTAGCCGGACGCCCGGCGCGAGCTCCTTGCCCTCATCACGCCCGTAAGGTTGAGCCACACTTGGATTGGCTGCAGCCAGAGCAGTTCCCATTGTCGCAACACCGAGCATCAGAGCAGACCGCCGGTCGATTTCACTCATAGTTTCCTCCCGACTTGTTCGCTGACCGACCACAACGGGGCCGGTCCCTGTGGCCGGAATTACATCGAGAAGTTCAACGGCCTGTTCCTATTTCGGCGATAAGGCCACGGCAGCGGAGTATCGTGCCGGCCTCAAGTTCGCGATCGAGCGAGGCTGGCTCGAGTTGCACGAGAGTGACACCTACGTGAAGTTCACCCAAGCCGGCGCCGGTCTGTTCGCTTAAGCTCGGCGCTTCCGCCAGCGGCTTTGCTTCAGCCAGCGGCTTTCGCGTCACATCATCTTCAGACGCTGGACGGCACGTCGTTAGAACAAACGCCGACCTGCTACATTGCCATTCACTGCCGAGGGCGGCACTCGAGACAGGCCGGGGAGCAGCGGCCACGACCAATAAAACAGCCGCAGCGGCCAGGGAATTTGCGATGACGAGCTTGCGTCCTTTGCGATTCCAAGTTGCGCCGATCATGGCCGTCGCTCCTTTTGCAGGTCAGTGAGGACGCTAGGCCGAGTTTGTTTCGGGATGGCTTCGTGGCCGCGCAAATCGGTCTCGTTCACGCGGCAGTGATGGTTTGGGCGGAGCGGGTCTCTTACTACCCTCCTGGGTGTACAGGTTGCGATCAGCTGCTTCGACGGACGGTGGAACCGCCGGTATGAAATGCCTGCCTCGGACGACCTCAAGGCACCGGGCTTGAAATCTCCGAAATAGTCCGCCCATTCCGTTCGCTCGCCGGCAAGGAGCGCAGCGATATCACGAAGTGCGACTGCCGCGCGGTGGCTGCTGGAGATCAGCCACCACGCGACAGCGCGATCTACCGCGTGGGGTCGATCGCAACAACGGGAGAGAGGGCCAGCGCTGTAATCGCGCGTCCTCCGCTGCTGGCGGTCCGCTCATCGCGTGCCCCTTGGCGCGGCATCAGGACCGGCGCGGATATGCCAGCCGCAGGCGTTTCCTGTTGCGCGTTGGCCGGTCCCAATATCACGAACTGGTGCGGCGTAATCGAAAAGCCCAGGACTTCATACGTCGGTAGTTCTGCAGCATTGGCTCCGACTGTTCCCATCACGAGGGCTGCGGCGGCGGCAAGCGACAAGCGATTCCACATAGTAATCTCCATCGGTAATTGGTGGCCCTGACCTCGCGAGCAGACTACCGACCCGCCGCAATGGACCTGTCGGCGCGCGCGTGATAAATTCGCAAAATCGTCGGACCGGGTCTTTTTGCACCCTGAGTACAGGGCCGGCGGATATGGCGAAGGCAAACCTCGCACTTCTTGGCAGTTTCCGGCTCCAAACGGACACCGGAGAGCCCATCCCGTTGGCCACCAAGAAGACGACAGCCCTGCTGGCCTATCTGGCACTGCACCCGGACGACCCGCAGGCGCGACCAAAGCTTGCGGCGCTGTTGTGGGGCGACCACGATGAGGCGCAGGCCCGCGACAGTCTGCGACAGGCGCTGAGCCTTTTGCGCAAGGCTTTGTCGCACATCTATCCTACCGCATTGGTCGCTCAGGAGGACACCATCCGCCTTGAGCCGGCCGCCCTCGAAATCGATGCAAGGGTGTTCGAGGAGCTTATCGCGGAGCCGGGCGTGGCAAACCTGGAGCGGGCCATCGGACTCTATCGTGGCGAATTCCTCGACGGCTTTCAGGTGTCGGCACCAGAATTTGAAAGCTGGGCAGCGGCGGAACGTCAGCGATTCCGTGAACTCGCCTTGGAAGGCATGGCGAAGCTGCTCGATCATCACCTGTCCGCAGGAGTGATCGAACGTGGCATTCACATTGCGACCCGCCTGCTTGCCGCAGATCCCCTGCAAGAGCGTGTTCATCGCACCCTGATGGGGCTGTATGCCCGGCAGGGCAGACAGGGCGCGGCGCTCCGCCAGTATCGAACCTGCGCCGAACTGCTCTCCAGGGAATTGGGAATTGAGCCCGACGCGCAGACCAAAACATTGCAGCGCCATCTCTTGCGAGAGTGGAACCGTACGCAGCCCAAAGCCTCAGCGATATGTAGTTCGGTGCCACAGGGTGCGGTCGGCTGGATCGATCAAGTGCCCGACACGGAAGGCCTGAGCAGAAGCATTCCGCCATCGGTGCATGCGAATGCCGCGCCGGGTAATCTCCCCGTCCAGGCAACAAGCTTTCTGGGCCGCGACAGAGATGTCGCCAGAGCCGGCCGGATACTTTCCAGCGCGCGGCTGGTCACGCTGACCGGCCCCGGCGGGATCGGCAAGACACGGCTCGCCCTCCAGCTTGCGGCGACGATGCGTGACAACTATCCGGATGGCACGTGGCTGGTGGAGCTTGCCGCTTTCGATGATCCCAATGCGACCGGTCACGCCGTCGCCGACGTCTTCGGCATCACACAACAACCCGGCAAGACGATCGAGCAAAGCGTCGCCAATGCGCTTGCCGGACGGAGCCTGCTTCTCATTCTCGACAACTGCGAGCACTTGATCGATGCGATAGCCGGCCTTGCACGGGAGATCCTGTCAACATGCCCGCATGTCAGCCTGCTGGCGACCAGCCGGGAGACGCTGATGGTCCACGGCGAGCGGACCTACCCGGTGCTTCCCCTCGAGTGCGGCGACGGAATCGATGCGCCAGCGGTGGAGCTGTTCGTGGAGCGCGCGCGATTCGTGGAGCCACACTTCGAACTCAATGGTGACGCCGACACGATCTGTGAAATATGCCGCCGCCTTGATGGCATTCCGCTGGCAATCGAGCTCGCAGCAGCCCGAACGCGGGCAATGAGTCCCACTCAGATCCGCGATCGCCTGCATGAACGCTTCCGCCTGCTCACCAGCGGGTCGCGACACGTCTTGAAGCGACATCAGACGCTGCGCCACGCCGTGGAATGGTCGTATGACCTGTTGTCGCCATCCGAGAAGGCCGTGCTTTCGCGCGCATCGGTATTTTCCGGAGGTTTCGGGCTGGAGGCTGCCGAGCGCATCTGTAGCAGCGGCGACATCGCGGCCGCCGATGTTCTCTATCTCCTGGACTCACTGGTACGAAAATCGCTGCTCAGCGCCAAACGGGTCGGGAATGCAGTTCGCTACAGCCAGCTCGAAACCATCAGACAGTTTGCCGAGGAGCGGCTCGCGATGCTGGGTGAAACAGAGGTCTTTCGGGGCCGCCATGCGCAATTTTTCGCGGAGGATGCTGAGACGCACCACAGGATTTGGCGAAGCCCGCAGCAATTGATGGCTTATGTCTGGCTCGACCAGGAAGTGGACAATTTGCGCGCGGCGTTTCGGTGGGCGAGCAGCCAAGATGATATCGATGTTGCGGCCCGGATCGCATCCAGGGTCCCGAGCATGGCGGTCCTCCGCGTGCGCAGCGAACCGCTCAATTGGCCGACGGAGATCGTCGATGCGGCACGGCGCGCCGGCCACCGCCGGCTAGGCGCCCTGCTGACTTATGCAGCAAAAAGGGCGTGGAACCTGGGACGTGTTCAAGAGGCGACGCTCTACGCCGAGGAAGCGACAGCGCTGATGGGCAATGCCAACTTTGACCCGCCAGTCTGGGCGTTCTCTGTTCTGGCCATGATTGCGTCCCGACAGGGCAATGCCGAAAGCGCTGTCAAGTTTGCGCGTGCCGGCGCCGAGCACCCGGCGGACCGACGCGAGCGGCAATGCCTGGCGACGCTTCCTTTTTACCTGGCGATGGCCGGCGCGCATGACGAGGCGATGGCGATCGCCGACGACATCGTTGACAAGGTTGCGGCCGCGCGAACGCCAAGTTCGCTCATCGCGGCGCTGTTTTCCAAGGGAAGAGCCTTTAGCGAGGCCAACCCAAGGTGTGCCCTGGATGCGTTGGAGATGGCCCTTGCTCATGCAAGGACATCCGGTAATCGCTACTGGGAGATCGTCATCATCCCCGCCGTCGCGGAGTTGCAGGTGCGGAGCGGCGATCCGGTCAAGACGTTGCGAACCCTGCCGCGAATGCTCGAGATCTGGGGCCAGTCAACAGAGATAGGTCTTGCGACCCTCACGACCGCCACCCTTATTTTGCTGTTTGAGCGGCTCGGCCACCCGACGGTCGCGGCCACGCTTAGCGGAGCCCTTTCCCAAATGATCCCGTCCACCAGCTTCTTCCAGGAGTTGCCCGACACTCTCGCCCGCGTTCGCGATGTGATGGGCGAGGCCGCCTTCGCGGAGGCCAAGCGGCATGGTGCGGCGATGGCTCACCGCGAGATGGTCGATTATGCGGCAAACCAGGTCCAGCACGCGCTGGCCGCGAGGGGTGCATCCAATGCCGAATGTCGATAAGTCTATCGGCGGATTGGTCAGGAATGAATGGCCGCTGATGGCCCTTAGCTGCCTCGCCCGACCATCCAACGACCGTCTGCTTTCAGCTGGAGAGCGGATTAGGGCCGTGAAGTCTCTTCGCTTCAGCATGTGACCCCAGAGCGGACCTGCCAGTGTGGCGCAGAATGCGAGAGCTGTATGAGACTGTCGCAGTCCCGTTGCGCCCAGAGGTCGCGACCCCCATCACTGGAGTAGGGCGGTACTCCCACGGCAGATGTTGACCCGAAGCCTGACTTGGAAGCCCTCCTACACCGCCATCATCCGCTGGCCAAGACTATGTCGAAATCCGCGACCATCGCGTGCTTCTCGAGGTGGGATGGCGGCTCTTGCAAGTTGACGATCAGTCGGTCGGGGTGCGGAGCCGCGTTGAGCCAGCGGTCGGTCAGGTTTTCGGCTTCGCCAGCGAAATAGAGCTGGGTTACCAGGCGATCGAACTGGCCGTCGACGGTGAGGTGAATGTGCGGCGGCCTGATTTCGCCTTCTGCCGTCGGATAGCGGCCCGGTTTTATCGTACGAAAACTGTAGCAGCCGGACGCGTCTGCGGTCAGGCGCGCGAAACCCTTGAAATTGGGGTCGACCGGCGCTGGGTTCATATCGCTCGGATGACGATATTTCCCTGCAGCGTTTGCTTGCCAGATTTCGATGAGTGCATGCGACACCGGCTCTCCAGAAGGAGTGAGCACGCGCCCCCTGACATAGATGAGCTGGCCCTGCGCCTCGGCGGCGCTGCCCATTGGGCGCGCCAGATTGGTTGCCAGGTCGGGACGTTCCCGAATTGGATAGAACGGGCCGACGATCTGCGGCGGCGTGATCGCAAATGCTGCTTCATCGCGGCGGCCCGTCCGGCCTTTGGGTCCGGCATCGCTCATTAGGGTAGCTTGATGTCCGCGTCCTTGACGATCTTGGCCCAATGGGCAACATCGGACCGGATTCCATCGCCAAATTCTGCGGCGGTGCCGCCGACGGGCACGGCTCCTATCTTGTCGAGCGAAGCGCGGATTTTAGGCTCAGCAAGAACCTTGTTGATCGCTTTGTTGAGCTGCAAGGTGATCTCCGCGGGCGTGCCTCGCCTGGCGGCAAAGCCGATCCAATCGGCCGTCACGAGATCTGGAAAGCCTGCTTCGGCCACCGAGGGAACGCTCTTGAGGGCGGCGATCCGCGCAGGCGCGGCGACGGCGAGGGCGCGCAGCTTGCCGGTCTCGATGAGGTCGATGACCGGAAGCGTGGTCACGAACATGTATTCAACGTTGCCGCCGATCAGATCGGCGATAGCCTGCGAAAACTGCTGATAGGGTACGTGGGTGGCGTGCACGCCGGCCTGCAATGCGAACATCTCGCCAATCAGGTGCGAAGGTGTGCCGAAGCCAGCGGACGCGAAGTTGAGTTTTCCGGGCTTGCTCTTGAGCAGCGCGACCAGTTCGGGCAGGGAATTGACGGGCAACGATGGCGTGGTGACGAGCACCGTGTAGGACGTCGATATCTTGACGACCGGATCGAAATCCGCGTCGGGTCGTGTCTCTGCCTTCGGAAGCAGGGTCGGAGTAACCATCATTGGCAAGCTCATGGTGAGCAGCGTGTAGCCGTCCGCCGGACGGCCGCTTACGTCATTCATTGCGATGGTTTGCAAAGCGCCCGGCCGATCTTCCACGACGAGCCGCCAACCTTCGTTGGCCGCAAGTCCCTCGGCCACCAGGCGACTGATGATGTCGGGCGGCGTGCCGGCACTCGTCGGGACGACAATTCGAATGAGGTTGGATGGATAGGTTTGCGCGGCGACCTGACGGGCCGACAACGATGCTGCAAGGGCCCCCAGCAGGAACGTGCGACGGGGCAGGCGGAAGTACGGTATCTCCGACATGGTGCTGCTCCAAAGCTCGCAAGTGAGAAGTCACTATCGATTTGCAGCTTGTTCCTGATACCTATATATGGAAAGTTCTATTTTCCGATCCTTCTATTCCGTTTCGGAAAGGGTCGCATGTTCGACGCATCCCAGATTAGTCAGCGTATCAAGCTGCGGCAGCTGAATGTCTTCATCGCTGTCGTCGAGCACGGGAGCATGGCGAAGGCGGCCGAGCACCTTGCCATTTCGCAGCCCGTCATTTCCAAGATGATCGCGAGCCTCGAGCAAACGCTTGGCCTTCCGCTCCTCGAGCGAAGCCGTCTCGGGGTGGCGCCCACGCTCTATGGCGAGGCGTTGCTCAAACGTAGCATCGCCCTGAGCAACGATTTGCGAAGTGGCGTGGACGAGCTGCAAGCGCTGGCTGATCCGACAACCGGCGAATTGCGCATCGGCAGTACGGAACCTGTGATGGCTGGCCTGCTGCCTGCCATCATCGATCGGCTATCCCGCCAATATCCGAGGCTCGCGCTTCATATCATCGAGGGCGAACCGCCGGAGCTTCAGGACCGGCATCTGCGCAACCACGATATCGATCTGATGATCGGACGGCTGCCGAGCCCGGCGCCGGCTGCTGACACCGATGTGCGGGAGCTGTTGCACGAAAGCGGCGTCGTCGTTGCAGGCTTGAACAATCCGTGGGTGCGGCGGCGCAAGATCCGCCTCGCCGAGTTGGTCAACGAGCGCTGGTGCCTGCCACCGCGCGAAAGTTTTCCGGGCGGCTGGATTGCTAATGCATTTCACGCGTCCGCACTCGAGGTGCCGCGGCCCAGCGTGACCGTGTACTCGATTCTGATGCAGTCGGCATTGCTGTCATCGGAGCGCTTCCTGAGCTTTCTTCCGGCATCGATGCTGCATTTCAGCGCCAAGCGGCTGTCGATGAAAATCTTGCCTGTCGAAATGCCTGCGCAGATGTGGCCGATCGGAATCATCACGCTGAAGGGCCGAACTCCCAATCCAGCGCGGCGGCTATTCATAGACTGCGCGCTGGAGATAGCCAAGCCGCTCGCTGGCAAGCGAACACCCTGACCGGTAAATTCAGGCGATGCACTTCCTAATGGCCCCACAGCGGACTTTACCAGTCGCCATCAAACGCGCAGCGCAAGCACAAATTTGCATCTCGACAGGCCGATTCGAAGCTGCGAAGGGAAAGGGATTGAATTCATTATCTTAGTCGGGGGCGAACGATGATTAGGATCATTCTTTCTGGCGTCGCCTCAGTCCTGTTCATCCAAGCAGCCATTGGTCAACAGTACGGCACCGCAAGTGAGGCGCGCGCCATGCTTGAAAGGGTCGTCTCCGGCATTAAGGCCGACCCGGCTGCAACAATCGAAAAAATCAATAAGAGCGACCCGAGCTTCAGCGACCGGGACTTGTATCCGACCTGCGCGGGCTCGGACGGCAAGATGGTGGCCAATCCCAACCGTGCGCGCCTCGGCCTTGTTCAGAAGGATAGTAAAGACGCCTCGGGCAAGCCGTATGGGGAAGAACTGGCTCGCGCCCAAGAGGGAGTTTTTTCAGAAGTCAGCTATCTATCGCCACGTCCCGGTGCTGACAAAACACCCGTTTCGAAGGTCGCTTTCGTTACCAAAATCGCGGGATACATTTGTCTTGTAGGGTACTCACCATAGGTCGAGTGCCGTCTGGATTTTGCGCTGAGGGTCCTGCCTTCCAAGAAGATTATCCTGCAATCCATTTTGAGGTGTCGGAAATGCGTCGGTCTATTGCCATTGCAACCACGTTGCTCAGCCTTCAGTCAGCCTCGGCGGGTCCAATGCCTCCGGATAAAGCTGAGGCGGTTAAGGCAATGGGCGCTGTGATAAATGCTCCCGAAACGGGAAAGTTGTACGCGCCGCTGCAAGCGAAAGAGCCGTATGAAAACGTAACAGTCGATCGAAACATCAAGTACGGCCAACACGAGCGAAATCTGCTGGACGTGTTTCGGGCAACGACCGCCGAGGCTCGTCCCGTTCTCATCTTCGTTCACGGCGGCGGATATGAGAGGGGCGACAAGCGCGCCGGCTCAAGCCCCTACTATGACAATGTCATGTTGTGGGCGACGAAGAATGGGATGGTCGGAGTCAACATGACCTACCGGCTCGCGCCCGACTATCCCTGGCCCGCGGCGGCGGACGATGTCGCGTCGGCAGTGGCATGGACAAAGGAGAAAATCCGGGACTACGGGGGCGATCCAAACCGCATTTTTCTGATGGGGCACTCTGCCGGGGCATCGCACGTCGGCAGTTACCTAGCGCGCGCAGCCGTGCCCGTGGTCGTCGGTGCAATACTTGTGTCCGGCACATATGACCTTCGCCCCCAAATCGAAGTGGCGGGGCAGAAATCTTATTTCGGCGCGGATACCGAATTGTGGCGGGAGCGATCCTCGCTAAATGGCTTGGCCCAATCAAAGCTGCCATTGTTAGTCGTGCGCGGAGAAATTGATGTTCCGTACTACATCGACCAAGCAGAAACTCTGAAGGCTGCGATGTGCGCTAACAATCACTGCCAAACGTTTGCGGTGCTGAAAGGCCATAGCCACATGTCGGAAATTTACTCAGTGAATACGGAAGACACGACTCTTACAGATACAATCCTCGCGTTTGTAAAGGGACTGAAATAGTCGCGTCTAATTAACGATCATCGGCGGCGGACGAATTCATTTCGCGCGCCGTTCGCGCATTGTCGTGCGGGACTGCGGCACGCCGCGTAAACTTCGGGCATCCTTTCGGTTAACGATGATGGCCGCTACTGGCCCTGAGGCGATCATGCTGCCCGGTGCAACCACAACGGTTCACCGTCACGCCGGACCAGAGCTGATTCACGTCGTACAAGGCGAAGGATGCATGGAGACGCCAGAGGGCAGGCAAATCGGCCGACCGGGAGGCAGCCAGTCATTGTGCGCGCGAACGTCCCGCACAAGCCGACCGCCACGGGCACTGTCGAACGGCGTGCATTGGCGCTCGTCCTGCACGATACGCGGGAACCTTGGGTCAATCGGGCACACGATCACGGCTGGCAAGAAAAAGGACTGTGCAAGGCCGTGGAATAGCTATCGGCACCGAAATTGGAATGACGAAGTCCGCAAGTTGGCCCCGTGCCGACCTCAGCTGAGCGCGCCGCGAGGTCCGCTTACTAAAGGTGACCCGAACAAGGCGATCCGAGCGGGCCAAGGCAGCCTTTGACCCAAACCGGACCTCGCGCCTCATCGTGGCTCGCGATTATTGTCGCTACCTTCATCCCAGAGCCATTTTCCGGCAATCACCGCCGTAGCCATCCCGGCTAACTGCGCCGCGATGAAGGCGACCACACCTGCGGGAGCAATTCCCGCGAACGTGTTAGACGTAGCCCGCGCAATAGTAACGGCAGGATTGGCAAATGAAGTCGAGGCCGTGAACCAGTAAGCCGAGGTGATGTAGAGACCGACAGCGTAGGGTATCGCCGACGACGCTCGCGCAACACAACCGAAAATCGTAAGAAGAAGTCCGAAGGTCGCGACCGCCTCCGCAAACCATTGCCCGCCTCCCGAGCGCACAGTCGTCGAGAATTGCCATACCGGCAGGTCAAACATCAGATGCGCGGCCCAGACGCCCGCCATTCCGCCGATGACTTGCATGGCGATGTAAAGCGCTGCGTCAGGCCACGACAGTTCCCTACGCAGGCCGAAAGCAATTGAGACAGCGGGATTGAAATGTGCGCCTGAGATCGGTCCGAAGATTAGGATCAATACAACGAGGATTGCGCCGGTCGGTATAGTGTTGCAGAGAAGCGCGAGCGCGACGTTCCCGCCCGCGAGGTTTTGAGCCATAATGCCCGAGCCGACCACGGCCGCTAACAGGAACGCCGTGCCTAACCATTCGGCGAAGGCGCGCTGTGCAAGCGTCGGCATCAGGTTGCCGAAGATCGTTGACCGCCGCGTTGGGCCGGGAGAAGGTCAAGGACGGCTTCCGAAGGCCTGCATAGGCGCACCGCCTTCGGCGTCACCACGATTGGACGATTTATCAAGATCGGATGCGCCATCATCGCATCAAGCAACTGATCATCAGTAAGGTTCGGCTTGTTTAAACCGAGATCATTGAACGGCGTGCCTTTCTCGCGAAGTACCGACCGCACGGGCACACCCATGCGCTCGATCAGTTGTTTGAGCAGCGCACGTGCCGGAGGTGTTTTCAGGTACTCGATCACGTGCGGCTCGATCCCCGCATTGCGGATCATGCCAAGCGTGTTGCGCGAGGTTCCGCAATCCAGGTTGTGATAGATAATGACATCCATGATTAGCAGCACGCCGACGCTTTAGCCGTTGGCTGGGGCGCACAGCGCGCGCCGCTCTGCTTCTCGTGCGCGATGCGGGCTTCTTTCTCGCCCGAGCCATCTCCGTAGTTGATGCTTTCGCCGGTCGTCAGAAACGTTTCCCAAGCAATGCCAGCCGGGTCATCGATCCATGACTTCTCAGATTTGGCATAGCAGCATGCCGTCTGGCCTTGCTCAATTACATTGCCGCCTGCGGTGCGCAGGCGGGTATAGACCTCCTGCAATTCCTCGGCGTCCTCGACTTGAATGTCAAGATGATCAAGGCCAGCTTCCCGGCCTCGTGCAGAGATCGCGAAGTTTACGCGCGGATCGTCGAGCATCCACTTTGCATAATCGGATTTGACGACAGCGGGTTGGGCGGCGAACAGTGCCGAATAGAAGCCGATCGATTGGCTGAGATCATCAACGGCGACGTGAACATGCAGGCGTTTCATGGGATCACTCCTTCTAGGCTGGGACCTTCGCGCGCTTGCGCGCAGGCTTACAGGCGACGGCGGGCGTGCATTCGATGGTGCCGCCACAGCAGTTTTCGGTGAGATAGCCGAGCAGTTCATTCATGGTCTCGAATTGTGCAGCGTAGATCATCGAGCGGCCATCGCGGCGCACGGTGACAAGCCCCGCCATCCTTAGCCGATCCAAATGGAAGGTCAGCGTATTTGGCGCGAGGTCGAGAGCGGTTGACACCGCACCGGCCGACATTCCCTCTGGCCCGGCCTGCACCAACAACCGGAATACATCAAGCCGGTTATCTTGAGCGAGAGCAGCTAGGGCTGCTACAACATCCTTCTTTTTCATATTTCAACGAATATGGAAATGATTGGTTAATGTCAAGGATATTTCAGTAATTGCTGAAATACTGCGAGGGCCGCTACTGGCCCGAGGCTGCCGTTCAGCAACGAGAGGTGAATGTCGGGTGTCGGAAGGCAACAGACGATTGCCGGGCTGCCACGGCAGAGGTTGACCCAAAGCGGTCATCTCACGTCGCGAAAGCGGGCCTCAAAGTACCCAGTGCTGGGCGATGGCTCATGTCCACTGCAGACATGGGCATTCGAGAGCGAAATGAAGTAGCAATGCACTGAACTTAGTGATTTTAGACTAGCTGAGAAGGCAAAAGAAGGGAAACGGGGCCGTGCATGTACTTTCCACGCTGGGCGGCCTGCTTGCTGGCCTAGTCCTTGGCGTTTTCACCGCATTCTTTCAGCTGATCGGACCGGCTGCACTCGCGCTCGGTGCCCAGCATTTGATGAATTACTCTCTCTCTCCTGAACCTGGCGGTCTATGCGATCCTGCTGTTTCTCGTGTTCTTCCGTGCGCTTGTCGGCAATGACAAGGCAACTCCAACGCAGTTGTTCGATCGATCTTTTGCCCGGCATTTGGCTCATGTATGCGTGGCCAACGTACGGAAGCTAGAGCTTTCCCACCGACGCCCATCTCTTGCTTTTTGCCCAAAGCCGACTTCGTCAACGTGTGCGCATCCGTCATCCGCGTCCTCTGGCCATTAAGGGAGTCTCGACCGCATCGCCGCTGATCGGTAGCGATGGCAGTGTTCTAGGCTTGCTAGCAGATGGTCAATCTGCGCTGTCCGCGAGTTGGTTCAAGGCGTTGGACGGCATGATCCACCGCCGCCACTCGAGGTTCTCCGTCGCACCGAGACCGTGGTAGAATGATTGCGCCAACCATTGTCGTTCAGCACGAACCAGCAGAAGCACTTGTGCCCTGTTGTACGCGCATGTAGCGCCATTTGGCGCATGAGCCTTTGACCGACGCGGCCGCCTCGGCACTCGGGTTCAACATAGAGCCACTTCAGCATCAAAAGCGGTCGCAGAGTATGCATGAACGGGATTTCGTAGTGGACCGCCTTTCCAGCAAGCCACCCTAGCCCCGTATCCGCGACGTAAGCGCCAAACTCAGGGCGCTCGCCGAAGCCACGGCGAAGCAGCTCCGCTTCGGTGAGGCTGAAGTTCTCACCGCGCTCAAAGCTGACGATCCCTCGCATTAGCCGAAGGAACTCCGGGACGTTGCCCTCGTTCATCGGCCGTATCGTGATTGCGGCAGTCGTTGGTTGCTGGAAGTTTGACGTTCGTGATCGGTCGCGGGACGGCTTTCACCTATAAGAATAAGCAGGTCGATTTGAAGACGCTCGGCAAGGACCTTGGTATCCGATGGGCGGTACAGGGCGCGGTGCAGCGGCCCGGAGATCGGGTCCGTATGAACGTATCACTTTCCGACCTGTCGACTGGTCGCGACGTCTGGTCGGACCGCTTTGACGGCGATCGGTCAAATCTTACGGCCCTACAGGAGCAGGTCACGGCTCGGCTCGCCCGCTCTCTCAACGTCGAACTCATCCAAGCCGAAAGCCGGCGCAGCCAAATGGACAGACCAACCAATCCAGACGCTGTGGATTTCAGCATGCGCGGCTGGGCGAAGCGCTATGGCCCACGGACCAAGTTGACGAATGCAGAGGCAAACGACTTGTTCGACAGCGCACTGCGCCTCGATCCGGACAACATAGATGCAATGATCGGCAAGACGTTGTGCATAGCGGATGGCGTGATCTACGGATGGTCATCATCGGTAGTCGAGGACAAGAAGAGGGCGATCAAGCTAATAGATCAAGCTCTTGCAAAACGCCCAGCGATCGCAAATGCGCACGTAGCCAAGGGAAACATTCTGAACTACGGGAATCCTGAGGAAGCTTTACCTGAATACGACGCAGCTTTGGAAATAGATCCTAATTCGCCCGTCGCGTATGCATCCAAGGGGATCGTACTTGTTACGGCGGGACGCGCGGCCGAAGCGTTTTCTCCGATTCAGATCGCTTTGCGCCTAAGCCCCAAAGATCCGCCTGCTGGGACTTGGCGTTTTTTCCTCTGTCACGCTGATGTTCGTCTAGGCCAATACAAGGAAGGTACGTCATGATGGTTGCTTTCCCAACGCCAGCGTCCTTGCCATCGCTATGCCGGGATTCCTTGCTGGTCGACGACCGGCGGCCGGCAGCCTTCCGGCCGATGCGAAGGCGGTTGTGACGATGCGTTCATCCTTCTTCCATCTGCCAAGGCGGACGCGCTCCAACGCCTTCGCATAATTACTCGCTTTGCCGGGCGGGCAAATCACGCCACATGTAAGTCAAGGGGCAGAGCGGAAAAATTCTGATTGACCGAATTCGTATTTTCGGGTAAATCGCAAAACATCCCGGCCCGTCAAAGGGGCGTTTCGCGATCGTCACGATACGTCGGCCGGGATGCGATGGACGCGGCAGCGCCGGCGCGTGACGAGGTGGCAGGGCGGGCTAAGCCTGTGAGCCATCGCGATCCGCGGGATCGACACGGCGCGGTCACAGCGTTTCCTTTCGAGTTCGGGGGCGAGCACGCGCGAGCTTCCGAATGGGTGGGAGGGACGTCCGCGGACGGCAAAAGCGTGTGGTCCTGACGCCCGGGGTCTGTGCGTCAAGTCTTGCGGTGATGTGAGCGGCCCAACCGGACCGCGGCATCAGCCATCGGCAAGGCGACGGGGGCAATAGTGCATCGC
>NZ_JADPKE010000077.1:0-23177 GCF_023073795.1 Bradyrhizobium sp. 159
TCCATCGGCCGCTCCTTCCAACTCAGGAGCCACCTTCAGAATCGATTTCTGCCCAATTCGCAATGCCTTACAGAGAACGCTCACATGCGATTCCCCTGCTCCGCCCCCGGGGGCTCACCGGCGGCACTGACTTGCCATTTGATGGAAGCGATGACTTCGGTGCGTCGCCGTTTTGGGGTAGCGCTAGGACAAGCAATCCGCTCGAGCATGCCAGCACGCTACGCCGATTCTGCACCTGATGAATAACTCCCCTTTTGGTCACCTCGTTGCGGAAGATGAAACCAATTGACCTTCCCGCGACCAAAGCGGCTATCCATTGATCCGAGAGTGGTCAATATTGACCAGCGGCCGTCCGAGTTTCAAGATCATATTCCGCCAAAATGGGGGTTGGCGGATCAATGCAGTCACTCGACGATAAGCTTTTTTACCTCCGATCCATTTCAAAGGATCTCAATACACAGCTGCTCACTTTGATCGCTTTGCGAGAGAGCACCAACGAGGCCCACAGAAGGATCCCCTATCGGGGCAGGCGCAGGAGGCGACGACGCGCGAGAGAGAGAATTTAACGGAAATCTTCCTTTTCTACGCTTTGCAGACCTTACCCATGTCGGTCGACGCTCGCTCCTCCAACTACTAAATAGGCCGAAGTCGCTCCTGCGCAGTGAGCCAAGCGCGAATCAGGTTGAGCTGGACTCGCCACCGGTTGGTCCTCGCTGGTCCCAGAGAATGACGGACCAGGCTCTTTCGTGAAGATAGTAGAGGATCATTTTCGTGATCGCTTCAGCGCCGGCGATCGAGCCTGCAACCTTTACGCTGCCCGTGAAGATGAAACTTAGCACGAAGGTGTCGATACTACCGGTAACCCTCCAACTGACGGCCTTGACGATAGAGCGGAAATGGGAATCTCGTATCCGAATGGACATCGGTTCCTCCCGCTCCCGGCGTCGGCATAAGATCTCGAGACCTACGCAACGAACTATATCAGAAAGGCAAAAGGCCGGGCGTCGCCATCCGCATTCTCGGGCGCCATGTGTCCGCCGGCGGCCGGAGCTTCGGCTCGGCGACGATGGCCATCCTGCCGATCAGGAGGGCTGCCACCGAGGAGGCATTCCAGATCACATTGGGCACTTTTGTCCGGCTCGATATCGATCTTGTTCTCCGAATTGTTGTTGAATGTACTGTGGTCGAAACCGTATTGTACTGATCCTCCAGGATCTTGCCGCCACGACCGAGCTGTGGTTTCGCAGCTCTGCTTATCGCCAAGCGCGGTCATCTTCTACGATTGTGGTATTGAGCCCACATGACTCCAGTCGCGAGATTTCTCGTGGTCCAGGTCTCAGGCCAGTCTATGAAATGCTGGCGGCAACGCCTCCCGAACGAGTTCACTTAGATCTAAAGCCTCGCCGCTTCCGTAATGTCAGAGAATAGAACCTCGACAAAGGGATGCTGGCGGTTGAATGCGGCGCCTCGCTGGTACTTCGCGCTCACAATCCGCTGAAGTGCGGCAAGGTTCAGCCTGCCAAGCGCATTGTATTGACCGCGGAACAGACTTTGTCGTCCTCCACGGTGCTCGACAGACTCCGCCCAAACGTCCATCACCTTCCGGCCCATGAACGCCTCGATCTGTTCATTTCCATCCTGAGCAAGAAGCCGCAATCCGTCCATGGTATGTGGACTGTCATCGACCCGAAACTGTGTAAGTGACATGGAAACCTCCTGTTATGGGCGTCCGGTTAGATCGGCAGCCCGTCGCAAACTGCGCCTCCCTCATTGTCCCACCGTGAGAGAGCCAAAGTGCACGATCGCGCATCGGCGGGCATGTCTTCTGTTACAGGCAATTTGCCGCGACCGGCGTCATCCTTGTGGTTATGAAGAAATCGGGCGATTTGGCCGCGGAGCGCCGCCGTCTCCAGCAATTTGCCAATCGACCCGGCGGTGTCGAAAATCTCCCGTTGCAGCGTCGTCGGTAGAGCGTTCCATTGAATGATGATGGCTGCGCCAAGACACCGCAGAACAAGCTCTTCTTCGGCTGCAAGGGCTACGCCGTGCGATCGGCCCTGTTCAGCCACGTGCGCTGCATTGTCGTACTCGTCCGCCAGTCCCTGCTCGTTATCGGCGAGCGAGGCAAATCGGTCCTGCAGCTCTTGAAATCTACGGATCTCATCCGGGTCGGTCGAACGCTTAATCAGTTCGTCGTACTCGGCTGCTTTTGCACGATACTGCTGAGATTTAAACATGCCGGGCCCTTTCGTTTGAAGTCTCGGCCCATCTCCGACCATCCTCGATGGTCGAACTTGCCTAAATATGGGGATCAAAGGTTCGAATAACGAGCCCCCGGCGTACAAATAAGATGGCACAAGAGTGAGCAATATTGACCAGCGGACTAGGCTGCCGAGCCGGCATACTACCTCATCACCGCACGATCATCGGCATCCATGAGCACCGGAGAGTTCAATCGTGCTTCCGTCTTTTCCGATTCACGACGCAGCGACTTGAGAGCCAAAGTAGTAAGGATGACATGACAGAATCACCGCCCAATGATCTCGATCGTCACGATTGGGCTGCCCGGGCATCTGAGGCTTTGGCACAGGCAGAGAAGTTGCCGCCCGGCTCGATGCGATGCAAAGCCATCAGAAGCGCCGCGCAACTTCGCTTCGCCGCAGACATGAAGGAATGGCTGATACCGAAACAGCCAACGGTGCGCCGACGGCGACAGGCTGACGGCGAGCCATCGCCATAGGACGTCTATCAAACTCGGAATCGCGAACTGCCTCGCTCCGCCGATCTCGGGTTGAGTTGAGGCTAGCATCCTGACGCAGGTTACGCAGGCCAGCAGGCGATGTGCGCGGCGGGCCGCGAACTGACGCGCTCAAAAAGTCGGTTTTTTCGTAGAAGTGGTGGAAATGAGCAGGTAATGTTTGAGAATGGGGCAAAGCCCCGCAAGTGATTAGCTGGCTAAAACAGCACTCGTCGCTCGGTTCAAAACGCCTGGGCGCTTGGCCGCTAGCCGAAATCGGGCAAGTTTATTGAGTCAAAGGAGGCTCCCGTGGCAAAGCCAATCAAGGACGTCTTTGACCCCAAAGAATTCCTCGCCAAAGTGGGCGGGGGCAAAACGATTCTCGAGCTTCCCAAGAACCAGCATGTGTTCCAGCAAGGCGACGTCGCAGACTCGGTATTTTACATTCAAAAAGGCAAAGTCAAGCTAACGGTCGTGTCTGAGCAGGGTAAGGAGGCGGTCGTCGCAATTCTGGAGCCCGGCCAATTCTTTGGCGAAGGATGCATGAACGGTCATCCTTTACGTATCGCGACGACAACGACGATGGAAGATTGCGTTATCACGTCGATCACCAAAGACGCGATGATGGGGGCTATTCGTGACGAGCCGAAATTTTCACAGCTCTTCATGTCGTATCTCCTGACCCGGAACAGTCGGATTGAGGAGGACCTGATCGACCAGCTCTTCAATTCGAGCGAGCGGCGGCTTGCTCGACTGCTGTTGCTGCTCGCCAATTTCGGCAAGGAAGGCAATCCGCAGCCGATCAGCGCGAACATTAGTCAGGAAACATTGGCGGAGATGATCGGGACCACGCGATCCCGTGTTAGCTATTTCATGAACAAGTTTCGCAAGCTGGGCCTCATCAGCTATAATGGGCACATCGAGGTCCACAATTCGCTGTTGAGCGCGGTTTTGCATGAGAAGCCCCTGCTGAGAGAGCGCGATTAGCAGGGCGGTCGCAAGAAACGACCCCAGGGCGTGGGGGCGCGCTGAGGCCGTCATTTCATCGGATGCTTTGGGGGGCATATGCAACCGGTCGCCCCTCACCAAGTCGCGCCGACGGTGTTCGTTCCGCCAGGGATGCGAGGTCGAGACCCGGCACACCAAAAAGGTGCGTGAAAACGCCAGTCGGCGTCACTATTCCCCTTCGAGGAAATGACCCAGCGCTTTTAGTGGGCGCAACCTGTCGCAGATAATCTTCAGAATAGCCAGCATCGGCACAGCCAAAATCGCACCAAGCACGCCCCACATCCAGAACCAGAACACCAGCGACAGGATAATCAGCACCGGGTTCAGCGTGAAGCGCCGCGCAAGCAGCAGGGGCGTCAATGTTTCGCCCTCGACGAGGTGAATGCCAAAGTAGAGCACCGGCGGCAGCAAGGCCCACCACAAGCTCTCGAAGCTCAGCATTCCGACCGGGACGAAGATGCAGACGCCGAAAAGCGGCCCCAAAATTGGAATGTAATTCAGAAGGAAGGCCGTGGTGCCCCACAGCAGCGGATCTCCCAAGCCGCAAAGATACATCGCTGCCGCCGTCGTGACACCCACCCCGGCATTCATGGCCGTAATTGTTAGCAGATATCCTGATATGTCCTCCTGGATCTGCTGAGAGATATCGACAGCCTGTCGCTTGTTGCTGAACGTCGGCAGGATTTCAACGACCCGCCGCAGGAATATGTTGCCCGCGACCAGAAGAAAATAGAGCACCAGGACCGTCGTAAACAGGCCATCGAGTATAGAGCGCGTGCCGGCGAAAAGGACGCCGGTTATGCCCAGATCGCGGCGAACCGAAACAATTGACCCCTTGCCAGGCGGAGCATCTGCAGCCTGCTCGGCCTGTTGGATGACCTTTTGCAACGCTTGGATCGGCCCGCTGACAAGCCGTAGGTGTGCCTCCAGGCGCGGGATGCCTTCGGGCAGCCGCTCAGCCCAGGTCGTGGCCGGTACCGATAACGCCGCCACCAGTCCTACAAGCGCTCCAATGACCAGAAACACGGTGAAGAGCGCTCCGACAGCCCCGGGGGAGATGCAAACGCCCCAAGAGGCGGACAGCGGGTTGAAGCAGGAGATTCAGCACGAGGGCAAGCATGACTGGAAGGATGATCGAGCTTGCCACGTAGAGCGCCGCCAGGACACCTAATCCGAACAGGCCACCGAGAAAGAACGTCCGCGGATCAGATGGAAGCGGCATCTCCGTCTCATTGGCAGCCTCGATTGCCGCAGCGTGTGGCTCTGGCGGATCGACCTCCAGCGGTACGGAAGGATTTTGCGGCGGCGGCATGTCGGCAACCATGGTTTTCCTCTGGAGACGAGCGAACCATCTCTTCGGTGTCAACCACCCCTTTCCATCGTCAAGCTTGGCGAAAGCACAGGCGGGAAAGGCTTGCTCCGCTCTTCAGGCTGGCTAACAAGCTGACCAGGAAACTGCTCAGATTGCTACGAGGACGACTTCGTCGTGACCGCACCTGGCGCATTTAAAGGTACGCACATCAAAACCGGGCTTGTCCGGTTCGATGCAGACCAACGTCATCGGTGTGCGGCATCTCGAGCAGCCATGAATTCTGAAGTCTGCGGCACTAAGCCTTGGATTGGATTGACTAGACGGCATGATACTCCCCTTGAGAACCAGGCGGGAGCGCGACACTCTCAGTCACCGATTGTTGCCTATGGTAGGGCGGTCATCCAAACAACCTAGCTTTTTAGGTTCCCTCTGCGCTGGTCAATATTGCTCGCTTTCGCAAGAAGACACGCGGATGAGAAAAACAGCATCACGCGCAGCGCCCGGTTCAGATGTTGAGGGCGGCTCCTGAGCCGCCCTCGCGTTTTGTAGCTGCTTGTCGTGTGGTTGCCGAGCTCGCCTAACCCTCGATGATGTAAACGATCTCATGCGTGCGCGGACGAAGGATGAAGTACTTGCCGTGCACGAGGATGAAGTCGTATCCGCGCCATTCCGGATAGATTTCCACGATACGTGACGGCATCGGGTAATACCGGACGCCGGCTGGGACAGACGTTCCGATCGAGAGGTTGAAATTCACGTTCGTGACTTTCTCGACCTTCTCTTGCCTGATCGCCGAGGTTATCTGGGTGCGCTTCTCGGCGGGAGGCGATGCCGTCGCCGAGGTTGCCGCATTTCCCGTCGTCCTACTGTCGGAAGTCGAGGGCTTGGTCTCGGCAGTCGGCGTTTTCAAGTCCTTTGAGGTGGCGGTCGAATCAACGGCCTTTGCCTTGCTGTCGGCTTTCTGCTCGCTTGCGGTCTTGCTGTCAAAAAGTGACTTCGATTCAGCGGTCGGATTCTTCATGTCCTTCGAAGTGGCGGTCGGAGCAGTCGGGTCCGATGCCTTCGACCGGCCCTCGGCTTTCATGTCGCCGGTCGCTTTTGCGTCCGGCTTGACCTGCACATGTTGAGGCTTGCCCTCTTTTGACGCAGCGCCCGGCGTTGCTGTCTCGGCTCCCTTTGCCGCTGGTGCGTTCATCGGCACCGCAGTATCGCCTTTGGGCGAGGCGGCAGCCGGGGCTTCCTTCGCTGCTCCTTGAGCGGCGCCTTGCGCTGTCGCAAGTCCGGTCGTGGCCAATAGGGCGGCAACGGCCGCAGACACCATTAAGGACTTCTTCATCTGATATTTTCCAATTCAAATCGAGTCTATGCCGACGAGCGTCGGCCATAGGGTGGAACGGTCTCAACAGACTATAGTTCCGCTGCTGTCTTCGGTTGGAAGATAGGCGCCGTAAATTGACGACGATTACATTCAGCCTTTCGTTCGGGCTCCCGGACGCGCTCTCGCGTCTGGCTGAATTGGCTCTCGAACAGGCACTAAGCGTGCTCGCAAAAAAGGCCTCTTTTGCTTCTGCGCGGTCTTAAATTCGAGGACGTAGTTTTGAATAGCGTGCTTGGCAAGCACACTTAAGCGGCGCGTGAATTGCCATGCCTCCAGACTGACGACCCAGTCCTGGGCTTGACAGAACTTGTCGTAGCACCAGGCGAAAGCAGGAATTGATATAAGTTTCTCGCGGCTAAGTCTGAAAAGCCGCTCAACAAGCAGGAATTTGAGGAGCTCGCCAAGGACGAGGACCATAAGTCCTCCAACGAAGTGTCCTGTCGCCGTCAGGTAAGCTGCGACTGGCTTGACGGGCTCCAGCAGAACAACCGGCACGATGAACAAAGCCAAGGTCGGATACGGCCCCAGCGACACAATCCACGCCCGCACGCTCTCAAAGACCCAGCAATCCGCCAGCCAGCGAAGTACAGGCTTGGCGAGAGCGAAAAGCACGACGTCCACCAAGAAGTAGACGGCGGCCATCAGAAATACAAAGGATTTGAATATGCGGCGCAAGCTGGTTCTCCAACGAATCAAAGCGCGAACCCATCATCAGTTCACCAGCCAAAGCGGTGATTACAAAACCACCATGGGACGTTTGTTCGGCCCGCTGTCGGAGCTTCGCTGCCGGCCGGTCGATCGTTCGGGGCTTTAGGTGCTGTGCTGCCGATAGTCGAGCGCGGTCAGTCCATGGATGGCACGCTCGCACAGCTTGCCGACATCGCGCTCGCCGTCGCCCGCAGCCTGCACAATTCTCCTGGCAATGATTTCCCGATCTACCTCCAGCTGGCCGATGTGTTGAAGCGTTCGACATGCTAGGTCGTACGCTGCGTTCACGGCGGTTACCTGCCCTGGGTCAACGGATAAGCTTTCGAAAATCGGATTGACACTGGCCATAATGCTCCTCAAGGCGAGCTCGTTTGCCAAGCTCAGTTATGCCTCGCGATGAACCAGAGCCACTTTGCTCCGGCACCGCGGGACAGACATGTTACCGATTTGTCGGGGTCATCCTTGCGACAAGCCCTGCGAATGGCTTGTACGACTGCTTGGCAAGCTCGCCATAGAGCAGGCCGATCTTCTGCGACTCCGCAACGAACGTGTCATAAGTTGCCTTGGCGAAGTCGGCCTGAACCTCGATCGCCTTGTCGAGCGACTTTACGCCCGAGAGCTTCTCAACAAACAGTTTCGTGTCCTCAAGCGACTTCTTCGTGTAGTCCCCGTAAGCACTGGCAATCGCAAGGAAGCCCCCAGGCAAGGCGCTGGACGAAGCTCCTGTATTGAGTTGATCATTGCCATTCGGTTGGTGCGGTAAATTCTGGTCTGTCCGGATCTGATCTGACATTTATGTTTCCTTGTTCGTTTGGTGGTGGATCAACGTTGCGCGCCACCAATGGTTGCTTCAAGGCCCTCAGTTCTCGCTGGTCTGTTCCGCGGCGTGTGTTCGTACGACGAACGGGCCGCTGCTCGCGCGCAGCGAATTTCTCATCGGCCGGTCGGCTAGCCATCTGCCGGCGGCGCGTCGGCGCAGACAGGCCAGCCAGGGCCGGTAGGACGCCTATCCATGGGAACGATCTGACAATTGCGTACTCGAAAAATGAGTCGAATCGTGAAAGCGCGTGTTTGGGATACCCGACGCTAGTTCGGGAGGTGATCAATATTGGTCAGCGGCAGCAGCATGCATAGTTCCACAATGGTGCATCACCGCCCCCAGTGGCATCCACCGGTGACTGGGAGTTTCGCGCTCCCGCCCTGATCAAGGCTAGCTCCATGACCATCCAGCGACCGATGTGTCCCAAATGCCAGATAAGCATGATGCTGGCGCGCATTACGCCCGGTCACGCCGGCTTTCGCATTCATACCTTCGAATGTCCCGCTTGTGATCTCATCCACCAGCTCCTCGACGAAGCAGTCGACCCGATGAAATGCGCAAATACTTTAGCTTGGTTTCAGGGCGAGCTGCGGGCGCCGACATAGCACGCGCGCAACCGAAGCGATCAGGCGCTGAAACCACCGATGTAGGCATTGCCGCGACGAAGCCGAGGGTGCGAGCCTAGCTTCGCTACGGCCGTGACCCGCTCAACGGACATCTGGCTCAGCGCATCGTTTCGCGAACTCAGCGCCGCCCTTCGACATATCGAAGGATGGTCTCCGAAAGGCGGACGACCAGCTCTTTCAGCTCTATATTCTCTTTTTCGAGAGAGCGAAGGGCGCCAATCATTCGCATGTCGTCGTCCGGACTCTGAGGCCAAAAGCTGGGTGGCTTTCGCTCGGCGATCATTCCTTCCTCCCAACAGCCCGCCCCCAAGGATACATGCTCTTAGAGACACCGATTCGCTGCTCAATATTGATCAGTTTCAACGACGAGCGCGTTAGTTATCAACCGGCCCTGATCTGCGGCGACGCTCTCCGTTGTGGCTCGCTCTTGCCGCCCATCAGCACGACATCTTGGTGGGACAGCCATGCTGCCCAACCCGTTCCGTGCAGCGCCCGAACAGCGGCGACGCCTATCGCCCGCAAATCGTAGTCACCCGAAAATCCGCATCATGATTGCTTTGCCGAGGGGGACGGTGCGTATGCCGGTGAATGCGGTGACGTAGTCACCGGAATAGAAAGCTCGAATGAGATCAACGCGCGTGTTGAGGGTCTCATCGAACCGGACCGCAAATCCATCCCCAGTGCGCCGCACGACCAGAGCGGCGACAGTCCTCTTCCGAAGAGTGCAATGAACGGCAGTGCCAACAGGTGGGGGATCGTTGCTCACGAAGCGGGCACCCGTGATCGACATATCGGCCAGACGGTAGATGCCGGACCGTCCACCGATATTGAAAAGAACCGGCTCAGCTCGCTCGAACCGCTCGGCCTTTCGCCGCCGCGGCTGCTCGATGGACACCAGGCAGACGATCGTCAGAATGACCGCATTATATAAACTCCAGGACAGCGCCAGGCCGCCATAGGCGATAACGTCGCCTTGCGCATGAAGCACGAAGGAATAGGCAATTCCGGCGAGCGTAATCGCCAACGCGCAGCCGTAGACCCTAAGCAGCGGCCATTCGATGAAACCTTGATCCCGATCCCCGCCCTTTGCCGTGACCTCGAATTTGTGCCCCAGCGGCTTGAATAGTCCGGTCGCGGCCGCTTTGAGAACCGACGGTAGAGCAATGTATTGAGTGACGTCGGACATGACCGCCATTGACCGTCCACGAGAAATCCAGGCCATGGTGAGCGAGTACCAGACATAAAACGGCAGGAAATATTCGAGGAGTATGGACAGATCCGCCTGAACGGCTTTGATGCCGAACAGAAGATACAGGCTCGGAACGACAAGACCGAAGACCTTGACGACATAGGTCGAGGTCCAACTCATGAACGCTTCGACGAGGGACAGCCGGTCGACGAAATCCAGCCGCGATCTTCGGGAAAAGGGGCCGCTGGGCCCCCGAAAGATCTGCATGAAGCCAAGACACCATCGGCTGCGCTGAGTGATGTATTCCTTGAGTCCCTCGGGGGCCAACCCCAAGGTCAGACGCTCGTTCAGGTACACCGTGCGCGCGCCAATTTCCTTCAGCCGCAGCGTCAGGAGATAATCCTCCGTCACGGAAGCGGTCGGAAAGCCGCCGATTTTCATAAGTGACGAGAGTCTGATGACCGACGACGTGCCGCAACAGAAAGCCACGCCCCACGCGTCCTTCGCTGGCATCATAATATCGAAGAAGAAGCGCTGCTCGTCCGGCCAGACCTTGCTCGCGGCCAGGTTGGTTTGGATCGGATCCGCATTGATGAAATGCTGAGGCGTTTGCACCACGCCTACGCCGGGATCACGGAACAGGCACATCGCGCGAGCGAGAAATTCGGGCATGGGAACGAAATCGGCGTCCAGGACCGAAATGAAGTCGGGGGGATCGGCGAGCCCCGTCACATGCCGCAGAGCGTGGTTGATGTTGCCGGCCTTGGCGCCCTTGTTGTCGGGCCGTGTGAGATAGCGGCAGCCGAGCTCGCCTGCAAGCTCCTCGAGCCAGTCGCGTCGCCCGTCGTCCAGCACCCAAACTCGATAGTTAGGATAGTTCATTCCGGTTGCGCCGACGATCGTGCGCTCAAGAATTGAAACCTCCTCGTTGTAGGTGCAAATAAACACGTCGATCAGGGGAGATTCCTGTCCGGCGAGCCATCGCCTGTTGGCTTCGACTTGCGGTGTTCGATCGGTCGTGCGGCTTAGAAACAGCAGCGACAGTGCACCCGCCGCGAGTGATGCAGCCTCGACGACGAGGAACAAGGCTCCAACGACGAAATCAACGGTCCAGCCGACGGGCGGGAGCGTGGATGTAGTGCGCCATCCAAAATAGCGGGCCATGAGCAGCAATGCGATTGCGATCATCAGCGAACGCGCCGCAGAGTTCCCAAGCCGGAGCCAGGGCAGGATGGCAAGGCAGAATCCGAGCGCAAGAAGGCCCGGTGTCAGCGCGGCGATCATGGCTTTCTCGCACTATCTGCCGAGAAGATGACGCGTCCGGTTCGCCCGACCGGACAATCGTTGGAGCCATCGTTAAGGGCGGGGAGCGAAATCGTGGCACGATATGGTTCCTTGCTCAGCGCATCGGGATTGATGGCCAGGTTGGCCGCGGCTCCTGCGGAGCCCGTGAGATTGACCACGGTGCCGGCCAACTCGGGCCCTTCGGCGCTCGGTCGGAAATGCGCGACCGATCCAAGTTGCAGGCTGTTATACACACTCTCCCTGACGTTCGCCGTCACCACCGCGCCGGAACAATCGAGTAGGCGAACGAGCGGTTGGCCGGCCCGGACGTCCTCACCTGGCGCAGTCAGGATTTCCCAGACGCGACCGGCGACGGGGAATGTGATCTCCGCTTCCGAGCGGCTGATGTAGCGAGATCGCTCGGCTTCAATCTCACCCTCGAGCCACGCGATCTGCGCATCCGCATGCGCGACGTCCGCGGTGAGCCCTTCCGCCCGCTGCCGCATTTCCTCCTCACGTTGCACCGAACTCGGACGATCGTTGTAGCTGTCGCCGAGAAACGTGCCTTCGCGCGCGGCGGTGAGCTCGACCTGGGTCGCATCCAGGTGGCGGCGCGCGCCGATCTCGGTCTGCAGGGCTATGGTTTGATCTCGCGTCAAGCGCCCAAGCTCGACGGAGGAAACGCTGCCTGACTTGATGAGCGACAAGGCTCTTTGCACGGCAGCCGCCGCCTCTTCGCGACGCGCCGCGGCCGCTTCGATCGAGGTTTGGATCTCGGCGATGCGCGCCTCGAGCTGACGAATACGCCCCTCCGTGAACAAGGCCGCCTGACGCGCCAGATCCTTCTGCGCTGCCCGGGCCGAAGCTATCTTCGAAACGAGGCTTGGCCTTTCGTTTTCCAGGCGAGACATCTGGCTGCGCAGATCATCGAGCCGCACGCGGTCACCGCGCGGGTTGACGACGCGCAGGATGAACGTGCCCTCGGCGACGATCCCTGGATCGCCCAACAGGCCGGCGCCGGATGAAATCTTGCCGTCGATCGGCGATCTCAATGTCACCAGCCTCGCGTTGACGACGGCTTCGACGCTTGACGTCTGGAAAACCGCTCTCAGGGGGAGCCAGCCGAATACTGCGACGATAGCGATGCCCGCGGCTGCCTTCACAAATCGCAGTGGTATCCGGCTCGGCTTGGATTGCGCCACATTCGCGGTCGGAGCGTCAGTCTCCGAGACCTCGGTCTTGCCGGGATCAAGATGCCCGTCCAACGCATGCCGTGGACCGGACCCGCCATTTGTTGCGCCGTCGATCGGCGTCGTGAGAGGGCCACCTGTGTGTGGGCTGCCGCGTTCGGCCGCGGAGGTGCAACGCGATTGATTTTCCATGGTAGGCATGATCACCAATTCGCAACCTCGGCGAGAGATGCAGGCCACGGAAGAAAAATGTCATGTTGGTGAGACAAGCGCTAACCGAAACGCGAGAATGGTCTACAATGGCGGAGGGCCGGAAGCCGCTCCGCCCACGGAGGTGCAGGTTCGTGCTACCTTTCAGCCGTGGCGTTGACCACATGCAGCTTGGGCACGGGCGAAGCCGGCGGCATTGTCTTCGCGAAGCCCGCCAGAATGCTGGCGCCGAGTTCCGAGGCCGGGACCGGCCGGCCGAAGAAAAACCCTTGGACCTGATCACCGTCCGCCGTATCGAGAAACGCCGCCTGGCTGGCGGTCTCGACGCCTTCGACCGTTACGCGCATGTGCAACTCGCGTCCAAGCGCGATGATCGCTTTGACCACCGCTCCGACCTGGCGATGGGGGCCGTCGAGGCCCTGCATGAAGGTTCGATCGATCTTGATCTTGTCGAACGGAAAGCGCCACAGATAGCTGAAGCTCGAATAGCCTGCACCAAAATCGTCCATTACGATGGCCACGCCCATCGCCTTGAGAGTCAGGAGCTGCGCCATGATCGTTTCGGTGCTGCCGAGCAGCAAGCCTTCGGTAATCTCCAGTTCGAGCCGGTGCGGCGCGAGTTCCGCCTCCTTCAGTGCGGCAGCCACGATGTCGCTGATGGTGCCCGCCACGAACTGCTGGGGTGACAGGTTTACTGCAACGGTCAGGTGCGCCGGCCAGGTTGCGGCGGTGCGGCATGCCTCCCGCAACACCCACGCCCCGATCTTGTCGATAAGTCGCAAGTCCTCGGCGACCGGGATGAAGGCCAGTGGCGGAACGAGGGTCCCGTCCGCTGCATGCATCCGGATCAGCGCTTCGAAGCCGGCAAGGCGGCGCTGAGATACTTCGAAGAGCGGCTGGTAATGCAATTCGAAGCGATCATTCTGTACGGCCTCGCGAATCGCTCTCTCGAGCTCGATGCGCGCTTGTAGCTCGGTATCCATCTCGGGCACGAAGAACCGGATGCAGTTGCGGCCGGCGGCCTTGGCCGCGTAGAGGGCGAGGTCGGCACTCTTGAGCAATCGCTCCGGGGTGGTGTCCTCCTCCATCGCCAGCGCCACGCCGATGCTAGCGGTGGTGAGTATCTCGTGCTGCTTGAACTTCACCGAAGCATTTGCGGCGGTGGCAAGATGGCGCGCAAAGGTCTCGGCCTGCATCCTGCCGCCGACGTCGTTCTGCACGACGACGAACTCGTCGCCGCCGAGCCTGGCCACCACGTCATCGATCCGGACCGCAGCGCGCAGACGCTCGGCGATGGACTTGAGCAGAAAGTCGCCGCCGTCATGACCAAGCGTATCGTTGACCTCCTTGAAGCGGTCGACGTCGATGAAGTGCACGGCAAGGCTGCCGCCCCGCGTCGGCAAGTGAGCGAGCGCTCTCTCCAGCTTTTCGATCAACTGGGGACGATTGGCCAGCCCGGTCAACGCGTCATGGTGGGCGAGGAAGCGGATGCGTCGGTCAACCTGCTTCACCTTTGTTTCACGATACCACGCAACTGCGGGAATGGAGAAGGCGAGGCCCGACAGCAGGCAAAGGAATGCGGCTGCGGTCAGGAACGTATTGTGAAAACTCCTGCGTTGCTCCGTTTCATCCACGTAGGCCGCAACGACCGCAATGTGACGGCCGTCGGCCTGGACCGGGACATAGGCGCGCGCGAAGAATGCCGGTCGGTCGACCGAATTGCCCTCCCTGACATCGACGATAGGTTGAGCCTCCGCGACCGATCGCGCCGCATCGGGGCTGTATACCGACAAATCGAGGAGTGCGATCTTTTCTGGGGTCGACACGAGCTGCGAATAACCATTGCGGTTGAAGATCTCGTATTGAAAGACCTCACCGGAATTTCGCGCCGACAGGAAGAACGCTAGGCTTGCGGCGGACGGCTGCTCGCCGCCGGCAATCTGCTCGAGATCGGCGACACTGGCTGTCAGGAACCGGGCCCAGCTGCGAGCGGTCGACGTCGCGTCTTGACGGAGAAGATGATCGGTCGTGATCTTCAGGGTCGCCCCGGTGCCCAGCAACAGGATAGCAAGAGCGGCGCAGATGACGACGATGTTTCGCTGAGGCCCGATGCTGGCGAATGATGGCATCCGCGGCTACCGGGTCGATCGCATTTTCGTGAGCTCGGCCCGGACCGTTTTCAGCAGCTCGGCATTGCGCTGACTTTTCGAAGCCCAATCATCGGCAATGGTCGCGAACACGGCATTTGCCGCATCCAGGTCCGACGGCGAGGGCATGATCACGTGACGGTTGGGATCGGACTTTAGCTCCCCCATAATGCTGCTTTCCACAGCTTCGTAGGTATCTACGAAGCGTCCGGCAGACCACGCACCACTGTATTTGAGGATGATCGACTGCGCTGTTTTCGGCAGCCGGTTGAATGTCTTCCGGTTCATCAACACCATCAGCGGCGCGCCGCTGATGCCAAGAAGGTAGTGATAAGTCGCAACGCGTTTGACGCCGTAATCGACCACTGAAGCAGGGTTCACGAGGGCGCCGTCGATGCTCCCGTTGCCGATGGCTTCGGAGATCTTGTTGACCGGCAGGAGCACAGGCCGCGCCCCCAGCTTTTCGAGCGCTGCGGCTTCGCCAGGATTGTTGACGCGAATTCTCTTGTTCTTCAGATCATTCAGCGACGTGATCGGGATATTGCTGTGGAACGTCTCGGGTTCGCTGACATAAGCGCCGATCACGATGTAGTCATCGTATCCTTGCAGCGCGTTGACTGCCATCAGCCGGGTGAACACCGCAACGGACTCCCGCATGCTCGCAAACAGGCCGGGCAATTCGAGGATTGCATTATCCGCAAATCGATTGCGCGTCAGCCCTGTCACGACGTAGGCGATGTCCGCCCTACCATCGAGCACGAGCTGGGGCTGCTCAGCCGGGTCCTTGCCAAGCGCGCCGCTGAAATAGGTTTCAATTTCGATCTGGCCTCTGGCCTCGGCGTTGACCGCGTCGACGAACGGCTTGACCGCGGCGAGATAACTCGTCGAGCGGTCGGAGCTGAAGAACGCCAATTTGAGCTTGACCGGTTCGGCGGCGAGCGCCGAAGTCAGCACAAGAGAGATCACCGCGCATCGTGCCAGCAATTTAAGCATCGGTTTTCCGATCGTGGCGGCGGCGCGTCACACAATTATGCGAGAACCGATCTTCTCTGGTCTCCAGCGAACTGCCATAGATAGAAACGCTGAAGATAACTCTCATACGTAGAAAATGCCAGAAAATGCTGACCGCGCGGCGATCAAATCGCACATCGTGGTTTGACGTGTGCTAACGCGAGCGAGTCAATTGTCTAAGAGGGCCGATGACTTGGCCCAACTTCAGCGGCCTGTGCCCGCACGGCAAATGGTGCGAAACCCGAGGCTAGCCTTGTCAGTCCGCGAAGTGAGGCGGCCCCGCTCTTGAGCTTTAAGCTTCAGGTCTTCTGTGCTGAAGCAAGTAGGATCGCGGACGCCTGTTCTGCTTGTTCCTTCGACAAACGATCCGCCACATCGGTTCCAATCAGAGCCGGCCCCCTGCGTTCTCGATCGTAGACCATCCAGCCGACACCTCCCGCGCGAACGAAAAATCTACTCTGCGGCGCATTTTCAACCATTAGGAGACTCCTAGAAAATGAACCGCGACCGCTTTCCTGACCGCATCGCACATCGCTGCGGGACTGAAATGCGCGTTTCGAGGACGGCTTCAATGCGCCGCTCACGGGAACCTGTTTGAGACCTCAAGCCAATAACGGAATGTTAGACAACGGCGGCCAATCTCTGGCGATCAGAGCGGTAGTATGCTTTCAAAAATGCCGCGCTCACTGGTCAATATTGCTCACATTGGAAAGTTTGCCGGAGCGGGCCTCTCGGAACGAAATGAGTCGCCGCCCTTTCTCATCCCACAAGGCCCTCGGCACACACTGCAGGCTTTGCAAAAGCGTAATCCGTCCCACGGCAGCGAGTTCCGGATGATCCCGGAGTACGTCCGGCAACCGATAGCAGGGAATTCGACTGCATAGATGATGCACGTGATGGACGCCGATGTTCGCCGTAAACCAGCGCAAGACAGCCGGCAAGTGATAGTGCGAACTGCCATGCAGCGCAGCTTCGTGAAAACTCCACGCCTCATCACGGGACCACGATGTTTCCTCGAACTGGTGCTGAACATAGAACAGCCAGACACCGATTGACGCAGCCAGAACCACGATCGGCAGATGCACCAGCAGGAATGGCCCTAGGCCAACCAGCCCAATCATGCCGGCGATCAGAACCGCGATGGTGACGTTCGTACCCATTGTACTCAGCCAGGGCCGCCAGCCGCTGCGCATCGACCCTATCGGCAAGCGATGCCGCAAAATGAACAGATATGTGGGACCTGCGCCGAACATTACGATCGGATGCCGGTACAGACGATAGAGAATCTGTCGCCATCGAGGCCGTGCGGCAAACTCTTTCACGGTCAATGTATCAATGTCGCCGGAGCCCCTATGATCGAGATTACCCGAACTCGCGTGATGGCGCGCATGGTTGCGTCGCCAGTAATCGTAAGGAGTTAGGGTAACAACGCCGATGGCTCGGCCGACCCAATCGTTCGCAAGACGGCCGCGGAAGAACGACCCATGGCCGCAGTCATGCTGGATCATGAAGAGACGAACGAGCAGGCCCGCCGCGGGCGCTGCCAGCAGCAGACCAATCCAATGGCCGCGGACAACAACGGCCAACATTAGAGCCCAGATGACAAAGAAGGGTACTGCTGTGATCAAAAGCTCGAAAACGCCGCGCGCGTTATGGGGTTGGCGATAGTGGGCAAGCAACTGCGCCAACGCGCGGGTTTCTGAGGGGCCTTGAACCATGTCTAGACTGCTTTCGGACAGGTGCGTTCGAGCGTATCCACCGACGGTCCCTTAGTAACAGCTCCAAAACCGCGTTGGGTGTGTCAAGTTGGCTCGAGAGCAAGCGAAGTCTCGTCAACCTTGGAAGCGTTTTTCTGTTGTGTGAACGGGGTGCTCAGCGGCAGCGAGCCGGTTTTCTCGGCCGACACGGTCTTGTCCTGGCTCGCCAAAGCCAAGGCCACGACGGGGTTCATGCTGTCGACCATCGATGTCGGCATCAGGATCGTGGTGCCGCGCTCCTTGGTTGTCTCATAGATGATGTTCATGGCGCGGAGCTGCAATGCCGCCGGCCGCCCCGCATAGATCACGGCCGCCTCGACGAATTTGCCGGCTATGGCGGCTTCGGCCGATCCGAGGATTACACGGGCCTGCTTTTCCCGCTCGGCCTGCGCTTGCCGAGACATCGCATCCTGCAAAGCCACCGGGATCGCGACGTCGCGGATCTCGACTGACCTCACTGAGATGCCCCAGTCGGCCGTTTTGCGTCCGATTTCGCTTCGCAACAGCTGGTCAGCGGCGGTCCGCTCCGACAAGAGCGCCGCTAGCATCGAGGAGCCGATCATTTCGCGCAGCGAAGTCTGGGCGACACGATCGATGGCTTCCCGGTAGTTCGTAATGTTCAAGGCCGCCTTCTGTGCGTCATGGACGAACCAAAAAATGATGGCGTCCACGTTCACTGGGACGGTGTCCTTCGTCAGGGCCTCCTGGGCGCTGAAAGCGGTAGTCTGGATACGCTCGTCAATGACGGCAACGACACTATCGACAACCGGAATGATCACGAAAAGTCCGGGCCCTTTCACGCCGCGCAATTTGCCGGCGCGGAGGATAACGAACTTCTGCCAGGTGTTTGCCATCTTCAGCGCGGAGGCGATGACGATCGCGGCGATCAGCGAAGCGGTGCCGAGCGCGAAGTAACCCATCAGGCCAAGCACCGCGCCGATAGCGACGCAGGCCATCGCAAGAAATGCGGTGATCGGATTCATAGTTGGCTCCTTCCGCCGAGTTCGCCCCTGCGAACCAGCATATTGATCCAGGTCGGGATGTTTTGCTGAGCAATATTGCTCAGTCTACAAAGCCAGCACTTCATACGGCGGACTGAACAAGGCTGCAGGCTCAGGATGCACCGGATGCGGGTCGAACTCCTTGACCGCACCTGGCGCCCATTCTCTTGGAACGTGAGCAATATTGATCAGCAGCCGGCGTGCATGAACGGTGGAGCGGACGCCTTCGCGCGCTGATGTCCGGCGGCATCTTGCGAACTCTATCCAGGGCGTTTGCCGCTGTGACGCTCAGTTCAGAAGCCAACACAAACGATTTGGCTCCCTTTCCTTGGCCCGAATGGGCCATTGGCTGGAGCTGATGACGCTCGCCTGCCGGGAGGAATTACCACTGAACAAGCACTGCAGCAGCGATCAGCAGCACGAAAAAGATCGGCAGCAATACGGGAGGTACCATCCACTCGCGAACACTGAACTTGGAGATATTCGACATTTGACCGCCTCTTGGCCGCGGCGGGAGCACAATGCTCTCAGTCACCGATAACAGCCGAGGAGCGCGCGGTGATGACTAAGATGTAGTGCCTATTCGCAGAATGACGAGGGCCAAGCGCAACTTTCTTGCTGTCGTTAGCATCGAGCGGCATTGTAATACGCTTCCAAGATAACCATTTGAGAGTTCGCGCAACTGAATCGCTCCAACCTCCGATGCAAATCGTGCTAGGCGCGAGTCTCGTATATCGGCAACTGATCGGCTCAACCATGATTGAGTTTCCAAATCACAGTCGCTCTTATGATCGCACGCGGCGCGCCGTGCGATTTTGGGGACACGACAGCGCTATTGAGGCGTCGTTCTTCATAAACGAAGGTGCGCTGAAGCGACTTAAACCAGATGCCAGCTACGATGAACCAGGCTTTCTGAACGCGTTTGATTGCAATCGTGACTTGATCTGTGCCGCCGCTGCCAAGATCTACAGCCGCGGCAGCAGGGGCTCTTACGATTTGGTCGCCGCAAACTTTTGAAACGGTCCTGCTCGCGCAAGCTGGGCTCCATCAGCGAAATTGCGCGGCGAACAGCTAAACGTCGACTCTTTGATCTGCCACCTGGACAGCGCTGGGCTGACACCCCTGTGCCGGAAGATCCCAACCGACACTGCGCGCCGTGTGTAGGAATTTTCCTCTTCGCGTTCTGGCTCACGGAACGGTTGCGTGGAAAGAAACGACCCTCACCCGGGAAGTGGCGATAGTCACATCGAATCGACGGTATAAGCCGCCTGCGCCTGCAAGATGAGGCCGGGACCCATCAATGGCAGCGGTCTTTCCGCCGCACGAGTGTCCTGACTATCCGCGCAGCCCCGCAGCATTCTTGCTACCAAGCGATTCGGCACAAGCTTTTGCAACGGCCGAGTTTGGCTCGGTGCTTCCGGGCATCGTGGCCCAACCGCCCTTTTCAACGAACTTGCTCTGGTCCCAGGCATAGGTCGCCTTCTTCATCTCGACCAAGTTCGCCGACGCATCAGCGGCTTGTCGAAACTTCTCAACGCAGATGGGTGTGAGTGCTGTGACGACTGCCGTCGCAGCACTATTCTTCGCGAGCGTCTCGGCGGTCCCACCGGTCACCCAGCCGCCCCAGCTAAAACCCACGATTGCCAGAGCAATTGCTCCGACCACGGCTCCCCACAGTGCCGGCCGCACGGCAGCTTTTGTCTCCCTGGAGATTTCCATCGTTTTCACCTTGACCTAGAGGTAAGTCGAGCCTCACCCCTTAAGGAGGCTAGACACGTCGAGCGATCGACGTCTGTACCAAATTGCTCACGTAATCGCGTAAAGACCTTCTTGGGACCGCCCGATGCGCCCGTTCGCCGCCGTCTGGCGCCAACGCCCTGCACCTACAGCGAGTATCTGCCCCGCGGGGCCCGAAGCGGGCTCCCGGAAATGCAGCGCCTTTGTGAGCTCTACCTTTCGCAGTTGAGCGCAGGTGGTGCCAGAATCGGTTCGAGTGTTCCTTTTTGAACAGACGGCGACATCTTTCCCCGATTTCTTCCATGCATTGCCTGACTTGGAATATACTACCGATCAGCCCGGCCATCGTGGCCGGGCTTTTCGCTTGAGGACTTCGCGGTCGATGCCGATAGAACAGCAAGTCTCACCTCGGTGTCTCGGCAAGCGAAAAGAAGCTTCCCTGGAAGAGTTTGCCGGACTGCGGTGTGCGCAGGCGATCTCAGCTCACATGCGCTCTTTAAGCAGATAGTCGTTCTACCTCTCGGAATCGGTTCATCCGTTTCCTTCTCTGCCATTCTTCGTCATGAGCCGGCTCGCTTAGAAATCCATACCTCCCATGCCCCCCATGCCCCCGCCACCCGCAGGCGCGCCGCTGCCTGCGTTCCTCTTCGGCACTTCGGCGACCATGGCTTCGGTGGTGATCAAGAGAGCCGCAACCGAGGCCGCGTTCTGGATCGCCACCCGAACCACCTTGGTCGGGTCGATGATGCCTTTGGTGACCAGGTTGACGTATTCGCCGGACTGGGAGTCAAAGCCGTAGCCGTACTGATCCTTCTCCAGGATCTTCCCGACGATCACGGAGCCATCCTCCCCAGCGTTGATCGCGATCTGACGGGCCGGATACGATAGTGCCTTGCGCACGATCTCGACACCCGTCTTCTGGTCATCGTTCTTGGTGCGCAGCCCCTTGAGATGCTCGGAAGCGCGCAGCAGCGCGACGCCGCCGCCCGGCAGGATGCCTTCCTCGACGGCCGCGCGGGTGGCATGCATCGCGTCATCAACGCGGTCCTTGCGCTCCTTCACCTCGACCTCGGTCGCGCCGCCGACGCGGATGACCGCGACGCCGCCGGCGAGCTTGGCCAGACGCTCCTGCAGCTTCTCACGGTCGTAGTCCGAGGTGGTCTCCTCGATCTGCGCCTTGATCTGATTGACGCGCGCCTCGATGTCGGCCTTCTTGCCCGCGCCGCTGACGATGGTGGTGTTCTCCTTGTCGATCATCACCTTCTTGGCGCGACCGAGCATGTTGAGCGTGACGTTCTCGAGCTTGATGCCGAGATCTTCCGAGATCGCCTGGCCGCCGGTCAGGATCGCGATGTCCTGCAGCATGGCCTTGCGGCGATCGCCGAAGCCTGGAGCCTTGACGGCCGCGACCTTCAGGCCACCACGCAGGCGGTTCACGACGAGAGTGGCGAGCGCTTCGCCTTCGACGTCTTCCGCGATAATCACAAGCGGCTTGCCGCTCTGCACCACGGCTTCGAGCAGCGGAAGCAATTCATTCAGGTGAGACAGCTTCTTCTCATTGATGAGGACGTAGGCGTCGTCCATCTCAACGCGCATCTTGTCTGCGTTGGTGACGAAGTAGGGCGAGATATAGCCGCGGTCGAACTGCATACCTTCGACGACCTCGAGTTCAGTCTCGAGCGACTTCGCTTCTTCAACCGTGATAACGCCCTCGTTGCCCACCTTCTTCATGGCGTCGGAGAGGAACTTACCAATTTCCGCGTCGCCGTTCGCCGAGATGGTGCCCACCTGGGCGATCTCGTCGTTCGAGGTGACCTTCTTGGAGTTCTTGACGAGGTCCGCAACGACGGCTTCCACGGCGAGGTCGATACCGCGCTTCAGGTCCATCGGGTTCATGCCGGCGGCAACCGCCTTGGCGCCTTCACGGACGATCGCAGCCGCGAGCACGGTGGCGGTCGTGGTGCCGTCGCCGGCGGCATCAGCGGACTTGGAGGCGACTTCGCGCACCATCTGGGCGCCCATGTTCTCGAACTTGTCCTCGAGCTCGATCTCCTTGGCGACGGTGACGCCGTCCTTGGTGATGCGGGGAGCGCCGAACGACTTGTCGAGAACGACGTTGCGGCCTTTGGGACCGAGCGTGACCTTGACTGCGTTGTTGAGAATTTCGACACCGCGCAGCATCTTGTCGCGGGCATCTACGCCGAACTTGACTTCTTTGGCCGACATCATGATCTCCGTTTTCGACTGGTCAGATCCCAATGATCGCGCCTAGGCGAGCTCTTAAGGAGCGGGATTTGAACTTGCGGGCCTCATCCTGCGAGACGCCGGCTGCGCCGACGGCTCAGGATGAGGAAAACTGACTGGTGCTTAGGCAACCTTCTTCTTCGCGGCAGGCAGATCGACGAGAACGCCCATAATGTCGCTTTCCTTCATGATCAGCAGTTCCTGACCATCGAGCTTGACCTCAGTACCGGACCACTTGCCGAACAGCACGCGGTCGCCGACCTGGAGGTCTATCGGAATCAGCTTGCCGGCTTCGTCGCGGCCGCCTGGACCAACCGCCGTGATCTCGCCCTGCGAGGGTTTTTCCTTGGCAGTGTCCGGAATGATGATGCCGCCAGTGGTCTTGTCTTCGGCTTCGATGCGCTTGACCACAACGCGGTCGTGAAGCGGACGGAACTTCATGCTGTCCTCCTGTTTTCTGATTGTTGTTGCTTTGGATGAAATAGCAGTCGTGGCCAGCAAGTGCTAATCAGCAGATAAGCCGCCGCAGGGGACGTACAAGACCGTGCTGAATCGATATTCCGAGAGCATCACAACTGCCAAGGCCGCGGCGGCTAGGGAGCCGGGATGCAAAGGTGTGAGTTCTGCAATCTTCTGCTCTTCTCTGCTTTGAGTTGCACGGCCTTTTCAGAGATCCGCTGTTATTCGGCGCGCGGTTTGACCCCGATCGGCGCCGAAGGTTGACCCCCCGTATTGCCGCATCAGCAAATGTTACCCTGATGGCACGGATGCGAAGTCGACTGGTCGGCCGCGCCATGTAGCTTTCCCGGCTTGCTCGA
>NZ_JADPKE010000087.1:0-23009 GCF_023073795.1 Bradyrhizobium sp. 159
GCCGCGTCGTCGCCAACCTTCAGCGGAGGGCCAAATCGCTAGGCTTCCTGTTGCAGGCCATTCCGGGGGACGCCAATCCGGCTGTTTCTTAGGAAGGCCATTGCGATCTTTGCTGGAGTTCAGAAATGAGATTTCGCTTCATCGAAGATCGCCGCGCCGACTATCCGGTGACGATCATGTGCGACGTGCTTGGCGTCTCGCCCGCTGGCTATTACCCCTGGCGAGCGCGCTCTGAGAGCCAGCGGGCCATTGCCAACCGTGAGCTCGTCGACGACATCAAGCGGGTGCATCGCGACACAAACGGCCGCTACGGCAGCCCGCGCATCCATGCCGAGCTGAGAGCCCAAGGCATCGAGCGGTTGATGCGTCGTCACGGTATCAGAGCCATCATGGCGAGGCCGCGACGGGTGCGCACCACCGACAGCCGTCACGATCTCCCGATCGCGGCGAACTTGCTCGAGCGCACTTCGTCGCCGCCGCGCCGAACCACATCTGGCTCGCCGACATCACCATGTCCAGACTGATCAGGGCTGGCTCTATCTGGCCACGGTCATGGACCTCTACAGCCGCAAGATCGTCGGCTGGGCGATGGCGGATCATTTGCGCGCCGAGCTGCCTCTGGCGGCGTTGCGGATGGCAATCGCGGCGCAGCGGCCAAATGCCGGCCTGATCCACCATTCCGATCGCGGCGTTCAATATGCCTCGGCGGATTATCGCAAGCTGATGCAAGCCACCGGCCTCAGGGCCTCGATGAGCCGCAGAGCCGACTGCTACGACAATGCTCCGATGGAGAGCTTCTTTCACACGCTCAACACGGAGCTCGTTCACCACCGGCACTATGAAACGCGGGCAGAAGCCACACGGGATCTCTTTGCCTATATCGAGGGCTTCTACAATCGAATTCGTCGTCACTCCGCCATCGGCTTTATCAGCCCGATCGAGATGGAGCTAAAAGCAGCTTAACCCTGTCCATTTTTTCGGTGGAAGATCCCACTCGTCTTCCCTGACACCGTCGGAATCATCAGGGTTGATCGCCTATCATACTCCGCAAATCGCAGCCGTTACACGCCACACTACCACAACACAGCCTCTCTAGATGACTGATGCATATCTACCACCAAACTAGGTAGTGTCTCGATCCGAGCTAAATTGAGTATTAGTAACTGGCAGCCGCAATCCAACTCGTCACGGTACGACAACGCGCAACAATTTCTCGTGGTTCATCGTTGCGCGTCTTCGCCCTTCTTCAGGTACAAACCCGAACAGCATCACCACCAGCATTCGACAGGGCCCAATCATACGACATGACCGAGTTATATCGTGTATGCCTCATCATCTTACGGTTCACTTCGCCTTCCGGATCGGTCCGAGTAGGCATGCGAGCTGCCGAGGCTGGGGTGCGCCGCTGCCGCAATCAACGCATTGGTCAGTGCGGGATTAGGTGGACCATTGAATAATCTGCGTCAAGGAGGTGATTTTGATGTGCGTCGCACTTCATTCAAACCTTTTATTGGAGCATGAGGATTCGCAACGTGCGAATCCATCGCTAACAAGTAGGCAAGTTCGATTTGTGGCCTAAGACCAAGCTACGTGCACTGGTTGCTCTGCTAGGCGTGGCATCCGAATGCACCAAGGCGCAGCGACTTACGCTTCGGACACTCAAACAAGGGATTCTTATCATGATCGCTGAGCAAGCAGCCGGTAGGCCGAAGACGTCGAAAAGAAAAGATGCGAGAAATCTTACGCGTCGACCGCTCCACAGCGTGCGTGTCGTGGACCTCACGCACGTTCTAGCCGGCCCAATTTGCACTACCATCCTAGCGGACCTGGGCGCGGACGTCGTGAAAATTGAGAGGCTCGGTCAGGGGGATATATCGCGCAAGGTCGAGCCATGCCACGAGGGCGAAAGCTATTACTTTGCTGCGCTAAACAGGAACAAGCGTAGCTTGGCCCTTGATCTGAAGTGCAATGCGGGCAGGCACATACTTGAACAATTGGTGGAGCGAGCCGACGTTCTCGTAGAGAACTTTCGCCCAGGCGCACTCGAAGCCCTCGGTTTTGGTTACGATCGTCTCCTGGAACTGAATCCCAGTCTTGTCATCTGTTCTATCTCTGGTTTCGGTCAGACCGGTCCCTTGCGAGATTATAAATCCTTCGATCTCGTAGCGCAGGCGATGACAGGGCTGATAAGTCTGACCAGAGAGGGTACAGCACCCTTGCGTATTGTCATTGGCGACATTCTAGCTGGCGTATATGGCTCTGTCTCAATCGCATCGGCTCTGGTCGGCCGTATTGGATCTGGCCGAGGCTGCGTGATTGATCTCAGCTTGTTTGAGTCTCTCCTTACAATATTCCCCTACTTTGCGGGTCGCTACTTGGCTGACGGTGAACTCCCCGCTCCAACAAGCTCTGGCGACGCTATGGCAGTCCCATATGGTATCTACCGCGCAGCGGACGACGACCTCGTTATCGCAGCTTACGGCGACCATTTGTGGCAGTCCCTATGCCGCGCTATCGACCTAGCAGAACTTGCCGCGGATGAAGAACTGAATACAAATGCAGGTCGTCTCAAAAGACGGGAAGAGGTGGAATCTGCTCTGGTTGAACGGCTTAAAACGAAGACCGTCGCACAATGGTGCGACGTATTTGCGGCCGCAGGAATTCCGCATGCGCCGATTGTTAACATTGGCGCTGCATTAGATCATCCACACACACGTTCTCGTGGTATGATCGTCGAGTTCGAACATCCGAAGTGTGGGATGGTCAAAAGCGTTGGCAGCGCCATTCACATAAATGGCGAACCAATCCCCGGGTCTGCAACACCCGGCCCGATACTTGGAGAGCATACGGAACAACTCCTCACGGAACTCGGCTACAACTCCGCTATGATTGTGCGACTCCGCACCGAAGGCGCGGTTGGATGATAACAGCCAAGTTCCGCGTATTTCCATCGCAAGGCTCTCGCCTTTATCGCACAAGTTGGTCGCCGGGCTGGCCTGTCTGCAGAACCACGCGGGCTGGATTGCGCAGTCCAGGGATGATGATCAGCAGTTCCGGCGATGGTGATCGCAAACTTCATACGATAGTGACACTTGCGGAGGAAAACACGACTGTCGTGTTATACGCGCTGGAGTGCCCTACCCGCTGAACATCACCGTGGGCGCGTTTGGAACTCGTTCCGATGATCATGGGGCCCCACCCTGGTGGAGTGGCCCACACGAGCGTGCGTGGGAGAGACCGGTGGGACGGTGGGGCGACCGGTAGTCACGCTTTGTCCTATCGTCAACCCGACGACGCAGGCTGTCACCTTTGAGGTCAATGCTGGAGGCATTTATGCGACCAATGATCGGATCAGCAAGCATGATCGCGTGATGCGATTGCAACACGGGACCTGGCTCTTGATCAACGATGATCCTTTCGTCGCGATCATCGGCAGCCTCAACGACATCGCGGCGCTGGTCGCCAGTTGGCGTCCGGATCCCAATCGTCAAAAACAATTTGCGCGCGCCAGCGCCGGGAAGAGAGAGACAGTGATGCTTTCCCACAGATCTCGTCGCGAACCGAGATCTTGCCCACGCGGCAAAGCAAGCGACCGACGTTCTCTAGCGAAAGCGCAATCGAATGCATGAGCTTTTGCTACCCTAACGTGAAAGGCCCCCGGCGGGCATGCCGGAGGCCTTCTTGGAGGTAACACTTAGATGAGCAAAACTGCCTTTTTCTCCTTCCACTAGGTTGATAGAGAAATCAGAAAGTGCGCTGAGCTCTGAGCAGAAGCGTAAGAGCATTCTGATCCTTGAGCTCGTAAGTAGCAGCAGGCTTGGCGATTGATGTCTGCACAGGCAACGTCACCGTGCTTCCGCTCGCATACTTTTGGTCGAGCATCGTGTATGCGAGCTCGGCCGAGAAGGTCAGGCCTTTAACCGGAGTCCAGCCCGTCCTCGTGCCAACAACCGCGTAGTTGAAATCAGGATTGCAGCCTCCAGGACCGCTCGAGAGCGCGAGGGTCGCGACAAACGCGCCGCAGATATAGCCCTTTGCAGTCGCGTTGTAGCGCACCGCAGCATAGGCGCCGAAGATGCTGGAGACCCATTGCGGGCTCCAGTTGTGGTTATAGCCCCCTGAGATTCCGTAGGTTGTGGTTAGCTCCTGACCCGACCCAGCCACGAAGACCGCGTCAGACACACCAGCGATGCCTACGCTCTGATAAGCACCGGCAATACCGGTACCTCCATACATCGCGTAGCTTGGTGCGCCCGTATAATCGTGAAAGTTGTAGCGGCTTGCGCCATTGGTATAAACGCCTGTCACGCTGACTGAATCCCCTGCCCCAGTCGGGATATTCTTGATCGACAACGCCACTTGACCGGCCCAGCCCCACTTGTCAGCCGGATGACCTGCGACCTCCGTCGCGCCGTAGTAGGCAGCATGGTTGTTATGCGCCGCAGCAGAGGCCTTGAAGTAGCCCCATGCCTGGTCAACAGTAACTGAGCCGATGAGGTCTGGAGCCCTCGCACCACCGAAGTCGCTGGCCCCGTACGCACCGGCGGCAAGTCCGCCAGCCGTCGCCGCGCTCACGTTCCAGATAGCAAGTTGGCTACGGGAAACCGGATCCTCGGCCGAAACCGATGCAGTGACGCCTTGACCGAAATCAAACGTGTACGCGAACTGGTTCGCAGGGTCCCAGCCGCCGGCGCCTGGTAGCTCAATGGCGTTGGCCGCATACTGGCCCCAGGGAGTACTGAACTGGGACGTCGCTTTGCCGATCGTGAAGCCAGCGAATTGGATGAATGCGTAGTAGAGACCGGGGGTGCCGGAAGAGACTTGACTACCGATCGATGATGTGTACGTCGTACCACCTGTCCCGGCACCACTATAGGCTCCACCAGTATAGGTGAAGGCGAACTCACCGAACGTGCGGACCACACCGTATTCGGTGGCGGTGCGCGTATCCACCGAAATGTCTTGACGAGCGCGCCAGCTGTAATATTCGCTCAGGCGGTTCTGCGCGCCTCCGACAAAACTGGTTGGCGCGTCATAATGATAGCTCGTGCCGAGTGTCGTTTCAGCGCGCAGATAGCCGCCCAATTTGATGCAGGTGTCGGTGCCCGGGATGTAGTAGAACCCAGCACCATACAATGAGCAGACCTTGACGTACTCGATCGCCTTAACCTTGACGGGGAGATCGGCCGCCTGCGCACCGCCGATAGCGATCAGACCTGCCGTCGAACCCAGAAAGAGGCTCTTCGCCATCTTCATGAAAAACTCTCCAGTTGTTTTAACTCAAGAATGGCTCGTCTCGCATTCAGGAGATTAGCCACTTTCGCCCCCAATCATTCCCGACCTACAGGGCCTTGCTCGAACATCACGGATTGATCGAACCCACTGATGTCGCGGTGCGGACCATTCCGCCGCTCGCGTTGTTACGTTGACAGATCGTGCTACTTAATGGCGCGAAAACTTCGTACGAAACGGACGAACGCGCGCAGGCGCCGGGACAGCGTGTTTAGAGCGCTTCACAATCGTACGATTTGAACTTTATCTACTAAAAAGCGGTACGTTTCGTACCGAGTTAACGGTCCTCTGTATCGCCATCGGTCGATGCGTCGAGCATCTATGGTGCGCACACTCCATCCAAGAGTTGCAAGCATTTCGGACAAATGGAACAATGGAGCTCAAGTCTGTTGAGCGTCATTGGACAATGCGTGCAGGCGCACTTCCTGAACCAAGCTTCGAGAGAACGAGCAGAGCGAGCCGTCCTAGTCGCAACTGCCCGGGGGGAGATCGCAGCTGAACTTACTAACCGCAGGAATCGGCTTCTTCGAATTTGCTGCAAGCAACCGCTACGAAGATTGATTGTATTCTTCTAATGCACTGTGAGCGAATGGAAACGACATGCAGTGGCTGCCTCGCTCAGCTCGCATGGAATGCTCAGTGAGCAGCCGCGCCGGGATTGCCCGCTCTCCGCTGCCGATCAACACAGTCCGCGCTTGTCCACGTCCCAGACCTTCTCGAGCTGAACGAGCTGGTCGCTTTTTGGGCAGCTGTTGATATTTACCCGAGTTGCGGCGTACGTGTGCTTGTCGGTTGGTAGCAATGCCGGAGGAGAGACCCGCGACAGCCCGGTTCGCGCATGCAACCGGACCAGTTGTGATTGTCTGCTAAATTGAGCTGAAGTGGGAATCGAACCTGCCACACGCCCCATCGATCACTGAGCTAACGCACTCAGTGGCGAAATAGGCACCGGCAATGAGCTTATAACAACTGCATGCCTTCTGTTCGAGGCAACGCCGATCCCTGATCTGCAATATGCCACGCGTTTTTCGAATCAATTCTTGCTGTTCGAAGCGGATTAGCGTTTCCGTCACCCCAGGGCGGCGCAATCCCAACATACAAGAGAGATAGTCATGGGTAATTGGAAGCACATCAGCATCGAGAGCGTCACTCGCCAAACAGAGCCAGCACGCCAACCGTTTTTCCCGATCGTGTCGAACACCGCACAATCCCGTTTGAGCGCAATGCAAGTTCTGCGCTTGGACGTACCGAACGAGATGCTCACGTATTTCGGAGCACTTGGGCAAGAGGCGTCGCAAGTCCTCGACAGGGATTCTATGCGCGCTTCCGGGAACGAGTACAACAGATTGACGCGTGGCAAGATGCCCTCCGGCTAGAAGCGAGGCTCCGACCGCGCCTCGATGGCCTATTACCGCTGTTTCAAGGATGCTTTCCGCCGCTAGGATCCTCAGCGACACGAGGCCCGATTCTATGAAGTAAATGTGCTCAAGTTGCTTTTTAGGTTCTTGAAGGATCATGCGTTCTCTCAGAACGACCGGCTCAAGGTATTCTCCTATTGCCGCGAGTTCTTGAAGGGCAATGCTCGCAAGAATCCCGTTTTTCACAAAGGGCCGCGTCCTGGAACGCACTGCACTCGGTCGATAAAGCAATCGCTGCGTGTCCGATGCCTGTTTAAAAGCTGCGGCTTCAGAATTGTCGCGCCCGGCGGAGACGGACAGGAACTGGTCGGTCATACTGCGCTCCGTCTCTTGGGTGAATTCGTAGCGGTCAACCCCTTTTGACCTTCAGCATCATTTCTTCTCAATTTTAGCCGTCGGCCGCGTCCGATCCATGCAATCGGAGCCAGGTTGAGGAGCGATTCCTGCAATAAAATGGGATCAGTGATGTATTCCATCGTGCGATGCTTTTGCGCATATCAGCTTCTTATTTACAGCCTAACGTCGTCCATGGAGGGGCCTGCGGTTTAGCTTCGGGCCACTTTTTTGAGGATAGTACCAAATGCTGTCGTTCTCCTCCGCCCATCACGATCTTGAAAGACGCACCCGTAGCGCATTCGGGTAAATCGACTGAAAAAGCTGATCGCCTGAGACGTCATACCGGCTTTCCGGACGCCTTAACGCTGGGCGTCCAATGCTACGCCCAGCATAGTTGGCTCTGTTGATTCGCGAACGGAACGAGCATCAGAACCACGGGTCGAGCTGCGCGACCACGATCAACTTTTCCGCTCAGATGTCGGTCTCTCTGCCCCACGCACACCTTGCCGCCGCTGGCGCAGATGGCCGACCAGCAGGAATTGAGGTTTGTTTACCGTTCCGAACTACTAAGCATTCCTACCCGCCTTCCGCACACCGTGCCAGGCCCGGTGCCTGTCGGGCCACCCGGTTCGATTCCAAAAACGTCTCTAGCTCGTACTTCAATCGAAAGCTTTCCTCGCATTACAGTTCGGCAGACGCCAACACCTTGGAGCGAAGCTTCCCGGTTTCATTCGCTAGGGTAGTGTGCGGGAGGTTCTGCAAAAGCTGAGCGGCTGAAGCGGTCATGATAGTCCGGTGGCTGCGAAAATCACCTCTCGTAGAGGAGCAAGGACCACCATGACCGTGACGAAGATTAGGGCGGATGTCTCTGCCGTCAAACAGCTTTTGGCGTCGGACAAGGAGTTCCTCAAGCCGCTGATCCAGGCCGCTGTGCAGGAGATGCTCGAAGCCGAGATGGCGGAAACGCTGGGTGCGGAGAAAGGGGAGCGCACTGAAGCACGGCTTGGCTATCGCTCCGGCCACTACACACGCTCGCTGATCACCTGGCAAGATCGAGCTGAAGGTGCCGCAGGACCGGCAGGGGCGGTTCTCGACCGAGCTGTTCGAGCGCTATCAGCGGTCGGAGAAGGCGCTGGTTGCGGCGTTGGCCGAGATGTACTGCAGGGCGTCTCGACGCGCAAGGTGAAGCAGGTCACCGAGGAACTGGTGGGGCATGCCTTCTCGGCGTCTGCGATCAGCGCGATCAACAAGCGCCTGGATGCCTCGCTGAAAGCCTTCTGCGAACGCAAGCTGAGAGAGCCATTCCCCTATCTGATCCTGGACGCCCGTTACGAGCGGATCCGGGAGGACGGGATCATTGCCAGCCACGCGGTGCTGATCGCGATCGGTGTCGACTGGGAAGGCCGGCGCCAGGTGCTCGCGGTCGAGCTCGCCAACCGGGAGAGCCGATCGAGCTGGAAGGAGTTTTTAGAAGGGCTGAAGACCCGTGGGCTGCATGGGGTGGAGTTCGTCGTCTCCGACGATCATCCGGGCTTGAAGAAGGCGATCCCCGAGGTTCTCACCGGCGTGTTCTGGCAGCGCTGTTACGTGCACTTTCTGCGCAATGCGCTCGACTATGTGCCGCGCAAGGTCGACGACGATTGCCTGCTCGAGCTCAGATGGATGTACGACCGGCGCGACCTCGCGGAGGTGCGGCGCGATCTGGCGGCCTGGCTCGCCAAATGGGGTGGCAAGTACCCCAAGCTCACCGGCTGGGTGGAGGAGAACATCGACGAGACTCTGACCTACTTCCGCCTGCCGCTGGCGCACCGCAAGCACATGAAGTCGACCAACATGTTGGAGCGCCTCAATGAGGAGATCCGGCGGCGGACTATGTGGTGCGAATCTTCCCCAATGCCGAGAGCTGCTTGCGGCTGGTCCGCGCCTTGACCGTCGAGCGCCCGAGCGCCACGAGGCCTGGCTCGAGGATCATCGCTGCTTGAACATGGATCTGCTCAAGGAACACAAGAAGGAGGCATTACGCCAGGCGGCCTGACGATGCTCAGGCCCACCAAGGGGATGACGCCACCCCTCTCCGCCGCCGTCGCTCGCCCGCTGCGCTCTTGGGTGAGGCGAGCGACGGCGGCTCCGAGGGGATGGCTCAACCGGATGATCGATTTTGCTGAACTTGGCGCACAGAACTTTCGCTCGTTTGGTGACCTCAATGCGCCCTGACCGTCACCTCGGAGGTTCTGGACGCTGCACTCTGCGCATCGAAGCAATGCCTTGCTCGTTGCCACTTGCTCCCCCGATGGAATTGACCACGGTCTTGGCTATTTCCGAGATGCGTCCAATGATCACGCCAATCGCTGACCGCGCGAACGGACCAGTTGTCGCCGTCTGAATGCCTTCAATGTGCGCACTGATTTCACGTCGCCTCGGCGGCTTCCCTGGCGAGATCCGTCACTTCCTGGGCTACAATCGCAAAACATCTGCGGAATTGTCCGCACGCGCAGCTCAGATCGTGGCATTAAGGGCCAGCAAGATTTGCCATCCAATCCGGCGGTCGATTCAACCGCGCTGCCGATCCACTCCGCCGCGGCGATCAGACCTGCGATGCGACATAGATGAATTCGACCTTGCGAACGGCTTCTCTTGCCATATTTGCGGTTCTTCCACTCGCCTGCCGATCTTGAGACTGTTTCCGGCAGCCACATCTAGCGAGAGTTGCTGGCCGTAATTGGGCGTGTGGGTGGGACCACGTGCGGATTGCTTCGCGTTCGAAGGAAGCAGACGAGGCGCTGTCGACCACTTTACCCACAGCGATTTCAAATTTTCTGGCCAGCCTGACGATATCCGCTCTCTCCGCCGCTCGGCGGGCGCACGATCTTGTTCGCGCTTTGCATCGAGTTCGGTCTGGGTTTTCTTGAAGGCCTTTTGTTTGAACATTTCAACCGCTTTGGCCATCTCCCCACGTTCATCTTTCCGGCCACGTCCCGGCAAAACGACATGGAGCGACCTCACCAAGCGTAACCGGCAAGTGAGGGCTGCGGGATGATTGCGCGGTGCGGTGGCTCGATCCGACCCCGGACTGAAGAGTTTTTTTGCATTCCCAAGACACAGCTCATTGAGCCAACCTTGCAGCGCGCTGGCGATGCGGGCCGAGATGTCCGCCAGCCAGGCTGCGGATCGATGCCGTTTAGCTTATCAGCGGCGCCATGATGGCGGCGCGGTCAGCGCCGCGTTCTGAGCCGGCGAACGGCCAGGACTTGCGGCCGAGAGAGAACCGCGCAACGCGCGCTCCGCTGCATTGTGTTGTCAGGAAGATCCGCCCTTGATTGATGAAGCGAGTGAACCGATCCCAGCGGTGCAACATGTATTCGATTGGCTTGGTGACCGATGAGGAGTTCGATAGAGGAGCACGCTGCTCGCGCAGGCACGCTTCCAGTGGGTGCGCTTTGCTCTTTGCGCACCCGTAGACGCTGTTTGGCGCCTTGGCCGCTGATGCCGCGCTCCATATCGAACAATGCATGGATGCGCTTGACCGCCTCGAGGGCAATCGCAGAGATCGCGGCAGCATTCTCGTCTCGCCTCGCACGACCGGCGACGCCCGCCAGCTCGAAGAACTGCCCCCTGGCGTGGGCCCCAACCTGCGTTACACGAACTTTGACGTGTAGGCGCGGATCAGTTCAACGATTTGGGATTTTACTTCGGCCGGGAGCTTCGACTGCCGCTCCAACCGCAAAGCAACCGCGAGACCGAGGAGCTTCTTCGTTGTGCTCATCTCGATGTCCCAGTGACTATCGAGGCATGTGCCAGCGGCGGATGCCCATCCGCTACGCATACGTCCGCCGAGCAAGCTCTTTCGGATCTTCTACCGCCTACGGAGTATCTCTCCGGCGAAGCCCGGCGAAGGCCGCCTTGTGTAGTTTGCGAGGCGGCGTGAGGATTTGACCTTAGGTCTAGCTTTAAGGTCACGTCCGGCGAGACGGTCTGCGGGGTCGCGCGCCGACACGGGGGCTCATAGCCTTCTGTTCACGTGGAAGGGATCGACTGGCGGAATCCACAACGATCTGGCGACCGGGAAGCGCGGGTTGAGCACTAAATCCAGCAGATTTTGCAGCTTTTTCGGGGGCCCATCGCTTCCAACCAGTGATTCACTGTACCGCATGAATGCTGAGCGCGACGCTGTTTCGGATGACATTGCCGCCCTGAAAGCAGGGCTGGCAGCCGAGCGCGCCAAGGTTCTGGAGACCAACAGCTGAACTCGCGGTCGCCCGTGCGAAAGCGTCTGAGGACGAAGCGCTGATTGCAAGCTGCAAATTGCCAAGCTGAAGCATCAGATACGGCCAGCGGTCGGAGCGTTCGTCGCGCCTGATCGAGCAGTTGGCCTTGACGTTCGAAGAGTTGGAAGTGACGCCACGAAGACGAGCTGGCGGCAGGCGCGCTGTGGCCAAGTCGACAACGGTGCGCTACGCGCAAGCGCGGCGAACGTCAGACGTTCCTGAGCATTTACCGCGCGAACGAGTAGTGATCGATCCCCCGACGGGTTGCGAGTGCTGCGGCGGCAACCGTGCCGTATCGGTCTTACTCTTGGCCGGCACCGGCATCGTCGGGTGAGTAGGCCGGAGGGATTTCACCTCCAGCCTCTCGCAGAACCGGGCGTGAGACTCTCGCCTCACCCGGCTCCCATCAGACAAGCTTGCCGCCATCGCCAAGTTGCCAATGCACAAAGAGCCTGCGGTTCTCACTCGCGATCTTCTCCAGGAAGAGACGCGCGCGTCCTAAGCGGTGATGGAAGCGCTTGTACTTTCGCTTCAACCAGATAGCCAACGTCTGGTTGATGTAGCGCGCCAAAGGATAGAGCGCCGAACGCGTGTATTGCCCATAATAAGCGATCCACCCCCTAACCATCGGGTTTAGTTCGCGGGCAATATCGTCCAACGTCACTTCGGTTCGCTTGCGAAGTTTCAAGCCGCGGATCGTCGCTCGCATGGCGTTCAGCGCTGGTTTGCTGACCGCCGGAGTGAACCCGTAGAACATCCTCTGCGAACGCGGCCCCAGGACCGATCGCGGCCGGAAGCAATAACCGAGAAAGTCAAACATGACCGTCTCGCTTTTGCCCCGGCGTCGGTCGTCCTTGCAGTAGACGATCCTCGTCTTCGTAGGATGCAATTCCAGGCGGCACTCCGCCAGCCGAGCCTGGAGCGCTTCGCGAACGCTTTGCGCCTCCATCTCATTCCGACAATGTACCAACCCGTCATCCGCATACCGACACCACCTGAGATCGGGGAACGTCCGCGCTATCCAGAGATCAAATGCATAGTGCATGAAGAGGTTGGCGAGGATCGGGCTCACCACGCCCCCTTGTGGGGTGCCGCGGCTTCGCTCGATTATTGTTCCATCCTCTTGCACAATCGGCGCTGTTAGCCATCGTTCGATGTAGAGCAGCGCCCATGCACACGTCACATGTTTCCGGACGGCCCGCAGCAAGAGCTCGTGGTCGATGTTGTCAAACAATCCTTTGATGTCGAACTCTATAACCCAATCGTACTTCCAGCATCGCTGTCGCGTGACGCCTACCGCATCGAGAGCCGATTTGCCGGGTCTGTAGCCGTAAGAATCCGCCAGAAAGATTGCGTCGAGAGCCGGCTCAATCAGTTGTTTGACAACCGTCTGTGCCACGCGGTCTGCCACAGTGGGCACCCCGAGGATCCTTTGGCCTCCACTCTTCTTCGGAATGGACACGGCGCGAACAGGGGGCGGGAAGTAAGCGCCTGAGCTCATTCGATTCCAAATCTTGTAGAGATTGTTCTTCAAGTCGGACTCGAACTGCTCGATCGTCACTCCGTCGACGCCAGCTGCGCCACCATTGGATCGCACCTGCAGATATGCTTCGTACACCTCTCTCTTATCGATGTTGAACGACTTGCTCGGCTGGTTCATCGACGTCCTCCTGTTGCCAGTTGCGACGATGGCCAGCCCACCTGACCCGATCCCTTCGCTCCGGCCCCATTACGAGCCTTCGTCGCTAATACGGATCGGTCCGTCCCAGTGCTCCGCGTCGGTACTCTCGCCTCACGGTCTTCTCCGCTTGTGCTTCCCCCTTTCCATCGGAGCGACTGGTTCCTGCAGTTCCGCGACAGCGCCTGCATCCGATTCACGCCCCCTCAACGCCGGTCGCCGCCCACCCGGTCATCAGGCTCCCAGCCGGCTCATCCCAGAGGGACGACACACCTCTGGTTCTGACGACGATTTCCACGTAACGACGGTTCATCGGTGGGTTCATTTTCATTCGTCTCTCGGACGCGTATCCGTTCGGGTATCCCCGACCGTTAGCTTCAACGCTCACGACCGCGCCTCTTAAGCGAAACCGCTTGAAGTGATTTGAGACCTACTCCTGAAAGTCGATCCCGAGGGGCCTGCCCTCATCGCTACCGCAGCTTATGCACACAGATTCTCAGACCATCTCGATCATCCTTTCTGTGTGCTTCTGCAGCACACTATCATCGGCATGCAGGCGCTCGGGCGCCATCACATGGGCTTTGACCAGGCGCAGCAGAGCATCCAGCGACGCACTGACCGATCCCCCGGCGTGCGCCATCGTCGACGGTGCGATCGGCACGCCTTCCATGCTGGATCTACGTCCGGGACGATCGGCCGTTTGGCGGCGCCGGGCCGCTGGCGGCGATGTTCTACTACTCCCGCGGCCATAGCGGAGAGCATCCCCAGGCGCATCTCGCAGGGTATGCCGGCATCCTTCAGGCCGACGCCTGTGGCGGGTACAACCAGCTCCATCTGGCGGGATGTCATGGTGGACCGATCCGGGTAGCGGCGTGTTGGGTCCATGCGCGCCACCCATTCTTCGTAATGGCGATATCGAAGAGATATGCGCGTCGTAAGGCCAACGGCAAGAAAGAGATCCCGCTCTCGCCGATCACGGTCGAGGTCGTGTGGCGGACCGATGGGCTGTTCGAGATCGAGCGCTCCGTGAACGGCAGGAGCCCCGACGAGGTCTTCAGGAGCGACTTACGCTGAGCCGGCCCCGGATCGAGGACCTGCAGGTCTATATGCGGGAGCAGCTCGCCGGCTGTCGCGTAGGCACGACCTGGCCAAGGCGTTCACATCCTGAAGCGGTGGGCGAGCGCACGCTCTTCCTGGAGGACAGACCAGTCTGTCTCTCGAACAATGCCGCCGAAAGAGGCTTGCGAGGCAGCGCTCTTGGACGAAAATCTGGCTGTTCTTCGGCTCTGATCGCGGCGGACGGCGCGCGGCTTCCATGTATAGGTTGATCAACACGGCCAAAATGAATGGCATCGATGCACAGGCCTGGTTCACGGATATCGTTGCCCGCATCGCCGCCCACCCAGCTCATCGGCTGGACGAACTTCTGCCCTGGAATTGGACACCGGCATCAGCACTCTCCGCTCAAGCCGCATGACCACGTACGTCAACGAGGTCCATCACGTCTCTACCATCACCAAGGTCGCGAGGGACCTCGGCGAAGACGAAGACTGGCTGCGAGACGTCGCCAACGAAATGGAGATCGAGGACAGAGCCATCTGGGTCTTTGGCGTTGGCGAAGACAGCGTCCAGGCGTTCACCGACTTCGGCATCGAAACCTGATCGAGCTCGTCAGGTTCTACAAAGAAAAGGCCCAAGCTGCTCACGCGCTGGCAACGGGAATGATCCAACCAGCCTGCGGCCTACGGGCCTACCCTACGAAGGGGCGTCAAACGATTTCTCGCTTAACCGCAGGAACGCGCCGTCTGGCTCCGTCGAATTGTCATATTGATGGCGGTCCAGCTCTGTGACCTTCGTTCAGCCTGAGTTATCAGCGAAAACGATCGTCTCACTCCGAGCTCGAGTCACGGCTGGGTCTAGGCGATTGTGAGGCCACCATCGACAGGAACAGTAGCGCCCGTAACCATCTTGGCACCGAAACCAAGGTAGACAATGAGTTCCGCGATGTCGGCTGGCTCGGCAATGCACTTCAGCAGGGGCTTTTCTACACCAGCGCGCAGTGTCTCTTCCGGCCAAGGCATCCAGGGACTGTTAATGAAACCAGGAGAGACGGCATTAACGCGCACTTCAGGAGAAAGCGCCCGGGCGAGATTCTTCGTCAGATTCACCACGCCGGCTTTTGCAGCAGCGTAACCGATGGTGCTACCGCGCAGGTCAAATGCAGCCACTGATGCAAGGTTTACGATCGCGCCCCTTGAAGCTTTCAATGCTGAAGCGGCGGCCTTAGAGCACCGAAAGACGCTAACTAGATTCACCTGAATAAGAACGTTCCAAAGCTCTTCCGTCATAAGATCGAGACGTTCCGGCGGAATAACTTGTTGTACCACCGGACTACCGGCATTATTGACAAGCAAATCCAATCTGCCCAATGCAGATACCGCATTCGAAATCATTCGATCGGCTGACGCCGACTCGGCGACGTTCCCGGGAGCCGCGATTACTTCACCGTACTCCCGTAGGTCGGTGACGGCTTGCGGCCCTCGGGCATCATCAGGGAGAAAGTTCAGGGCAACTGCTGCACCGGCTTCGACAAGCATCTTGGCAGTAGCAAACCCAACGCCACTTGCCGCGCCTGTCACGAGCGCTGCCTTTCCATTCAAGTTATAGGAGATCATCGAACCGATCCAAAGTTGCTTTCTCGTCCTGCATAGTAGCGCGCCGCCCCGATTGAGTAATGCAACATTAGCGAAGTTTCGCTTAGATGCTGCGTTCATAGAGCCTTTCTTGATTGATTTCTACTGACCCGATTGCCCTGTATAGAACGTCTTCAAAGCCATGAGCGCGCCTTGAGTGCATGCAAAACACACTTTGTTTCTGTTTTTGTTTAAGAAGGACGGCCTTCTGAATGGAATGCTCCGTACGCGCCCCTGATGGATCTTAAGCACGGCACGTATCAGCCGCGCCGAATAGGCGCCGCAATGCTTCTCCGTGAACGAAATCTCATCTCTGAAGGCCGGCAAAAGATCGCGATCAACTTCCTAATAAAAAACCCGATCGGGCCCGCTTGGACTGCCAGTAACAAGCTCAGAGATTTGGCTTGGCAAAAGCCGCTGGCGATAGGATGCACCGAGCGTCGTATCGCTCCGCCGGACGGTTATTGGTACCAACAGTAACAGTGCGGCTGTCCGACTAGACGATCTCCGGTGCGCGAAGACAAAACCTTGTCGTGAGACCTCGTTGCCTGGTGCTAGGCACAGTCAGGAGGCGAAGTGCTTGCCCTCGGCCATGCCCTCAGATACCAAAGAACTTCAAGAACCGGTGAAAATTTGGTCAGGATCGAGCACGCTGTACGGCGCGGTCCTGACAGCGGGTCAGCTCAAGGCCAAACAGATCAACGCGCCGACCTTCGGCCGCCGTCGAGGGCACCATCGACAGCAGCCTCAGTCTGCCGTTCGCGCCGAACCTGATCGAACGCGACTGAACCAGCGGCGACGAGCCGGATCTTGCCGACCGATATCATTGAGCAAGGCGCCAGAAAAGGCGAGCCCGCAGCAACCAAACTCGCAGAGCCACAAGCAACTCGAAACACCGTGACCACTCATCCTCTGAGAACCGGGGGGTGTCGTTCGTGCCAGCGAAGTTGCTGCTGCAACCCTGCTGCAACCTGAAGCAGCGTAGCCTCGTCTCCGTACCGCCCCACTAGTTGTACGCCCAATGGCAGCCCGTCATGGAATACGCCCACAGGAAGTGAAATCGCGGGCACTCCGCAGGTGTTGATCGTTGAGAGATATTCGCAGAATGCAAACTGCTGCTCGTAGGAGTGGGTTTCGTAGGCACCTTCGCCTTGGCGGAAGGTGTGAGCGGGATAGACGGGGCACAGTACGACGTCATAGCGCGCAAGTCGTCCGGCTATGTCGCGTGCACTGTTGCGAACCGTCTCGATGTCGCCCGCGAATGTGATCGCATCGACTGATTTGCCTTGTTCGATTAATGAGAAGGTGGACGGCTCAAAGTCGTCAACGAGCATGCGCGCTTCCAGCGCGGTTTCCATTGAGGTGACCCGCTGCGCTAGTTGGACCGCGATGATACGCCCTCGCGCTGCGCGACAGGCCTCTGTGAACAGGTTGAGTTCACACGGTTCGACGCAATGTCCAGCATTCTCCAACAGGCGAGCTGTGTCAATGAGACAAGCGGCAATCTCAGGGTCGATCTTGAATCTCAACGGCAGCGTGGTAGCGAGGCCAACGCGCAGCCGTTGGGGCTCCCTAGCAGAAAGCTCCACGAATGACTCATCGCGCGTCGGGGGCGTGAAATAGTCCCCCGGGTACGGACCGCTCGCTACGTCCAAGTACGCCGCCGTATCGCGGACAGTCCGAGACAGGCAACCGAGTACTGTCCCCGTCGGATTTTGCCAAGGATCGGGAATTCGCCCACGCGAGGGTTTCAGCCCGACGAGGCCACAGAAACTTGCGGGCCCCCGGATCGATCCTCCCCCATCACTTCCACCTGCGATCGGGACTAGCCTCGCCGCGACAGCAGCGCCTGCCCCTCCGCTAGAGCCTGATGCCGAAAAGGCGAGATCCCAGGGATTCAGCGTTGAGCCATAGAGCTTGGGCTCGGTCGTCCAATCCTGACCCATTTCCGGAGAATTGGTCATGCCGAATGGAATCAAGCCGGCCGACCGCAAGCGTCGTACTGACTCACTGTCTCTCTGCGCAACTGGGGCAAGCCGATGGTAGAATTTCGAGCCGTTAGTTGTTCGGAAGCCTGCCACTTGCACTCCAAGGTCCTTTTCAAGGTAAGGAACCCCAGAAAATCTTGAGTTTGGTTGGCGCGCGCGGGCGTGGGAACGCGCAAGCTCATAGTTCCAGCTGACCAATGCGTTGATGCGTGGGTTTATCTCTTCAGCCTGGGCGATTGCGGCTTCCATGAGCTCAGCGGGTGTAACTTCCCCATCTTGAACTAATTTCGCCAGACCCAGTGCATCGCTGTTTTGATAAAGTGCTCGAATGTCTCGGGATGACATCGTGATTGCTCCAAATTGCGGGACGATCTCGGCCTTGCCGAGCTTCCGAACCTTGAGTGGGAAGGCGGAGGTTTTCTTCCGTCTTCAGGCGCTTGCAAATTCGCTCTTGAAACAGCCCTGCTCGAGTGCGGCGCTTACCCAACTAGGCCGCTAACTCAGCGCGCTCCACGATGCTGCTTCTTGACGGCGTGGACGTCCTAAGAGCGCGGGCCCAACGTGTGCGATTAACCAGACGACACCTTCCTTGCCCGAGAGTTGCAAGCCTCGCCCACAGAACTTTGTGGGCGCAAAGATGCTATCAGCCCGCGAAGGAGAGTTACGCTGATGTTACCCTTCGGCTAGCCGAAATCCTGCATCAACAGAGCCGAGTGCGAGGATTTAGGTTCTGATACTCATGCGCGGCAAATTGAATGTGAACGCATCGAGCTTCGACCGGAGCAGCAAGCCGGAGGGTTGCCCGGGGCGATTTCGCTATCTCAGAGAGCGTGTCGCTTTTTGTCGCTATCGGGGGAGCTACATGACTTCGTGTATGAGTGCTGTTGTCGTATTTGAAAGCTAGACTGACGACCGGCTGTGTCGGGCTGCCCGGCTGCGGAGCCTGCAGCTTGACGCCTCCGGTGGCGCCGCAGCTGCGCAAGCCGAAGCGTGACCTGATCGAGCTGCGGGCGGTCTCGAACGTAAGCGGCGTGTGTCCCGCACCTTGTTTGGCGTGAGCGGATCGGCAACATGCGAGCCGTCATATACAGTTAGGTTCGCATATATGGTTGACGATATGGTCGACGCTTCGGAGCCACGGGGCCGGGTGGATATCCAGGTTGGAGCGGGGCGTCGGCGACGGTGGAGCGACGCGGTCAAGGGGCGGATCGTGGCGGAGTCATATGCGCCGGGCGCTGTTGCGTCCGAGGTGGCGCGCCGGCACGGCCTCGCGCCGCAACATCTCTTCCTTTGGCGCAAGGCCGCGCGTGCCGGTGTGCTGAGCTTGCCGGCGGAGGATGGGCCATTCTTTGTTCCGGTGGTATCGGAGCTGCACCCGGCCGCTGGGACGACCGCGGAAGCGGCAACGCGGAACGCAACAACGATCAGCATCGAGATTGGTGATGCGGTGGTTCGGGCAGCGGCCGGGGTCGATCCGGAGTGGCTGCGCGATGTGCTGCGGGCCGTGACGGCGACGACATGATCGCGGCTTCGGCGGGCGTAAGGATCATGATCGCGACGCGGCCGGTGGACTTCCGTAAAGGCGCGGATGGTCTGGCCGCTCTGGTGCGCGAGCAACTCCATGATGATCCATTCGCGGGAACGATTTTCGTCTTCCGTTCAAAGCGCGCGGATCGTTTGAAGATTTTTGCCTGGGACGGGTCCGGGCTCGTGCTGCTGTGGAAGCGGCTGGAGCATAGCGCGTTCCGCTGGCCACCGATCAGCGATGGCGTGATGCGTTTGTCTGCCTCACAGCTCGCCGCGCTGATGGACGGCCTGGCCTGGACTGGTCGCGCCTGCATGCCCGCGACATTGCTCAGCCGAGCGCAACGTCATAAACCCTGTGACCAATTGGATCACGTCGGCTGCAATATTCCACAACGGCCCACGAACCAGCTTGAGTGCCGGGCGTGAGCGAGACCACGGATCAGCTTCCGACCGATATTGAGGCGCTGCAGGCGCTGGTTGCCGCGGCACGCGCAGAGCGCGACGCTGCGATCGCAAAGTGCGACGCTGCGATCCCGAACGCTTCGGGCAAAGCGACAATCGCCGAGCACATCCGTTACGCTTTGAACCACTGGGGTGGCCTGACGCGATTCCTCGACGACGGCCGCATCGAGCTCGACACAAATATTGTCGAGCGGAGCATCCGTCCTCTTGTCCTTAATCGCAAGAATGCGCTGTTCGCTGGGCATGATGAGGGCGCGGGGAACTGGGCCTGCATCGCTTCGCTGATCGAGACCTGCAAGCTCTGCGGCGTCGAGCCGCAGGCCTATCTGACCGACGTCCTCACCAGACTCGTCAACCTCTGGCCGGCCTCGCGTCTGGACGAACTCATGCCCTGGGCGTGGAGCGCCGAGCAAGCTAACGGCCTCGCCGCTTGATGAACTCGCTTCCTGGATCGCGACCGATCCAGCCGGCTCCATCGCCACCGGCTCTGTGCCTTCCGGCATCTTCAACAACCCGTCGCGCACCGCCTTGCGCCAGGCCGACAAATGCTGCGGCGACAGATCATGGCGCCGCGCGACGTCCGAGACGATCGCGCCCGGCACAACGGATTCCGAGACAATCCGTCTCTTGACCTCGTCGCTCCAGCGCCGCCGGACCCGTAGCTGCGATGCGTCGACAACATGCTCGATCATCTATGCAAACCGTCCTCTTCAAGACGGAACTCATTTTGCCTATCTGCTCAACAGCAACAAGGTGCGGAAGACACGCCGCTTACTCTCGAACATCGAAGGCCGTCAGTTGACTCGCCGGCGGCGGCGCGGAGAGGGGCTGGATCACCTCGACGGATTTCCTGCAATGTGGCGTATCAGACAGAAGACTGCGGTTCTCGAGAATCTGGATCTATTATCGCATTTCGCGCAACAACGGTAAGCGTCGTTCTCAGGCCACGGCTTTGAAGGCTTGAGCGCGGTAGGCCCAGGGCAGTAGCTGATCGATGTCGCGGTTTGGATGCCCGTTGACGATCCTGGTCAGGACGTGGGCGAGATAGGCGAGCGGATCGACGTCGTTGAGCTTGCAACTCTCGACCAGGGACGCGACGACAGCCCAGTGTTCGGCACCGCCGTCGGATCCGGCAAATAGCGCGTTCTTGCGACTGAGCTTGATGCCACGGATTGATCGTTCGACCGTATTGTTGTCGAGTTCGATACGGCCGTCATCGATGAAGCGCGTTAAGCCTTGCCAGCGCGAGAGGGCGTAGCGGATGGCCTCGGCGAGCTTGATCTTCTGGCTGATGAGAGCCAGCTTGGCGCGCAGCCATACCTCAAAGGCATCGGCCAGTGGTCGGCTCTTCTGCTGCCGCACGAGGCGACGCTCCTCCGCGCTGCGGCCGCGGATCTCCTTCTCGATCGCATAGAACGCGGCGATGTGCTTCAGCACCTCTCTCGCGATTGGAGCGGGGCCGGCTGTCGCGAGTTCGTAGAAGTTGCGCCGCATGTGCACCCAGCAGAAGGCGAGCTCGACCTCGCCGCGCTGGGCAAGCTTTGGATAGGCGTTGTAGCCATCGACCTGCAGGACGCCCTTGAAGCCGGCAAGATGGCTGAACAGCCGCTCGGCTTTGCGGTCGGGTGCATAGACATAGGCGATGCCGGGCGGATCGAGGCCGCCCCAAGGCCTGTCGTCGGGGGCATAGGCCCAGAGCTGACCGGTCTTGGTGCGCCCTCGACCGGGATCGAGCACCGGCACCGTCGTCTCGTCGGCGAACAGCTTGGACCTCGCGCGAAGCACCGTGAGAAGGCGCTCATGCAGCGGGCGCAGATGGAAGGCGGCATGCCCAACCCAGTCCGCCAACGTCGATCGATCGAGAGCGATGCCCTGGCGGGCATAGATCTGGGCCTGCCGGTAGAGCGGCAGATGATCGGCATATTTGGACACCAGAACCTGGGCGACGGTTGCCTCCGTCGGCAGTCCGCCCTCGATCAAGCGGGCCGGAGCCTCGGCCTGCAGGACACCATCTTCGCAGGCTCGACAGGCGTATTTGGGACGTCGGGTGACGACAACGCGGAACTGCGCCGGCACCATGTCCAGCCGCTCGCTTTTGTCTTCGCCGATCTGGTGCAGTTCGCCCTGGCAGCAGGCGCAGGTCTTGGCGTCGATGTCGACGACGACCTCGATCCGCGGCAGATGCGCCGGCAATGCTCCGCGATTGCTGCGGCGCTTGCGCGCTCGTTCGGCCCGGCCTTCCGGGGCTGTTGCCTGCTGACCGGCCTCGGCGGAGGCCGCGACCTGCTCGACATCCTCGAGGCCCAGCAGCATCTGCTCCTCAGGAAGCGACTCCGCTTTCCGGCCAAAGCGATGACGCTGCAGCTCCTTGATGATCTGGCGCAGCCGCTCGCTCTCGTGCCGCTCGGCCAGCAGCATCGCCTTCAGCGTCTCGGGATCATCAGGCAGGTTCTCGCTCACAAGCAAATCAGAGCATATTCGCGCCCGCCTGACGACGTGCTCGATGCCCCTGATTCACTTCGCCGCAGCGCGGGCCCACAATTATCCGGCTTGCGTCGGGACGACCGTCTCCCGTGCCGCGTGGACACGCCGCCAATCAAGTCCTTCGAGCAGCGCCGACAATTCCGCCGCCGACAAACGCATCACGCCATTCTCGATCTTCGGCCAGCGGAAGACGCCTTCCTCGAGCCGCTTGGGAACAGGCACAAACCCGTACCGTCCCAGAAGATCAGCTTGATCCGGTCCGCGCGCTTGGCTCGGAACACATAAACAGCACCCGAGAACGGATCGGCCTCCATGTGCTCGCGTACCAACATAGCAAGCCCCTCCATTCCCTTGCGGAAGTCGACCGGCTTGGTTGCCACCATCACCCGGACAGTTCCGGACGGCCCGATCACCGGCTTGCCTTCAGCGCATGGACAATGGCCGCAATCATCGCCACGTCCGCGCCTCGGCCGGCCCGGATAGTGACGCCTTCCGCTTCGATCTCGATGCCCCCGACATCCGGCTTGCCCTTGCGTCGCGCTGTCTTGCGCTCATGGCCAACAGCCACGGCCGGTACCATGGCGTCTACCACCGCCGGTACAAACGGCGGATCGTCAGCCATCGGCGTCGGCAACCGGCGTGCTTGCCGGCGCCAGGTGAACACTTGTTGCGGGGTTAGCCCGTGTCGCCGGGCAATCTCGGAAACGACCGCGCCTGGTACCAGCGTCTCCTCGACGATCCGGGCCTTGTCATCCTTGGAGAACCAACGTGAGCGTCACGATAGGATCACCGGTGCCCGGGCTTGACTTGCGCGGAATGCTCTGGATAGCGCGGTCGGGATGATTGACGCCGCCGGCGCGCGGTGA
>NZ_JADPKE010000037.1:0-22112 GCF_023073795.1 Bradyrhizobium sp. 159
GATGTCCTCGTCGTCGACGCCGCAGACCTTGCGCAAGGACGCGATGTCGCGCTTGGCGAGAAGATCGAGATGCTCGACCAGGGCCTGCATCGCCGGATCGTAGCGGTCGAGCTCGCGCAGCTGGATCGCCAGGCATTCGCTGAGGGATCGTGCGCAGACGCCGGGCGGATCGAATTTTTGCAGCACGGCAAGGACGTCCTCGACATCCTGTTGCGATGCGCCGAGACGCTCGGCGGCCTGGCCGAGATCCGGCGGCAGATAGCCGCCCTCGTCGACGAGGTCGATCAGGTACTGGCCGATCATGCGCTGCGCCGGCGCGGTGAAGGCAACCGAGAGCTGCTCGGCAAGAGAGCCCAACAATGTTGTCTCGGCAGCGACAAAAGCTTCAAAATTGTAGTCTTCGTCACCGAGGAGCCGCCGCCCCATTCGGTATAGGTGGTCGGCGCGGCGTCCTGGGCGTTGCGCGCGGCCGCCCCGGCGCGCTGCTCGGCGCTGACCTCACCGACCCAGTCAGGGATTCGACGCCAGCTACCTCGCCATTGGCGCGCTCGAGCAGAGGATTGCGCTCGAGCTCCTCCTCGACGAAGGTCGTGAGATCGAGATTGGACAATTGCAGCAGCTTGATCGCCTGCATCAGCTGCGGCGTCATGACCAGCGACTGCGATCGCCGGAAATCTAATCTCTGCGCGAGCGACATGGAGCAAGAACCAATACTGAACTTAGTCGAGGTTCTTTGATCTAGTCAGGAGCTGATCCACGCGCTTTGATGTGGCGCAAAAGCAGAGTCGAGGTGGGATTTCTGGTGCGAACGACTGGAAGGACGGCAGATATGCCGGACGAATTAGTGGGCAATTGACAGCATCTCCGGATGCTTGCGTCGTTCCAGCATGATGCGGATCGTTGCTTCTCCGAGCACTGCCGGAGTGTCTGACGCGGAATGCCTTTGGCACTTGTTCTGCCGGCGCCTTTACCTGGTCCGATTTCCGCTTCATCTTCGCTCTTGGTGGCTATCAGGAACCAGAAATCCTCGCTCTCAAGGTCCTCAACCCACAAGTGCTGACGGCAAACAGGCTCTGGCCTATTCCACGACTCAATTTCGGAATGCTGTAGCCCGTTGCAGGCCTAGACCGGCCACGGGAGGGAGTACGTTTTCAGCTGGGTGAAGCCGCGCATCGCCTCGAGGACACCCTCCTTATAGCCGAGCCCGGATTGCTTGATCCCGCCGAAGGGCGTCATTTTGGTCCGATAACCGGGAACTTCCCATACGTTCACGCTTCCTACGCCGCCACCATCGAAGATGTTCGCTACATTTCGGGTATTGGATCTTGTTTGGCAGATAGCCGAGCGCAAGCGGACGCTTTGTCCCATTCCGCACATTTTGCGATAGATGCTTCAATGCGCTCAATTGCGTCGAACGCGATGCAAAGTCTATTTAGCCCTTGTCTCGCGTCATGAATTTCGGGTGGACGCGATTGGTACGATTGTTGCTGCGTTAGCCTCACTTCCTCTACGAGAGCGAAAAGAGCGCACACGGCTTTGTCTGCATCTAGCTGTTCCTACATTTTGCATAAGTTCGGCAATGTATCCCGCCGTGGACAGGCAAGTGCCGGCCACTTAATGGCATTTTGCTTCTTCGAGCCGGATGTTGACTGTCCTAGTCATTGTCGCTCGGGTCCACGTGATTTCCGCCGTGCTCAGGCTCGATTCCGAGTACCGGCTACAGAACGGGCCCTTGATGCTATACCACGACGGCCGGGATACCCATGGACTGCTAAGCAGCGTACGTCCGCTCGTCGAGACGCGGATTCGGCCAGTGATATTGGGGCATGGTATGGATAGCAAAAGGAAACACTCTCCGGGGGTATTGCCACAACAGAGGGTGATTGAGGTCGGCAGCTCGGACGCAAGCAGCTATTGCGCTCGATTGTTCGCAGATTTTGGGGCTGACGTTCAGAAGATCGAGCCGCCAGGGGGAGATCGAATTCGCCGTACTGCGCCACTCACTCACAAGGGCCAAAGTGCGTGGTTCGCGTTTCTCAATTTCAACAAATCAAGCACGATCCTCGATCCTGCTGACGCGGGCACGATCGCCCGACTAACTGCACTGATCGAGGATTGCGATGTCTTGATCGATGGCCGGGATGTTGATTCCGCGAATTGCCCACCCATTGATATCGCTGCGATCCGTGCCCGCCACTGCGGCTTGACCCACGTTGAGGCGAGCTGGTTCGGGTGTGGAGGACCCTATGCAGGCTTTGCAGCGACGGATTCGACGATCCGTCCGCGTGCTGGCCTCATCAAGCTGGTTGGACCGGCAGAGGGGCCACCTTCACACGCTCCAGATTTCCAGACAGGTATTCTTGCCGGCCTGTGGGGTTCTATAGCCGCGGCTTCTTCGGTGATTGCTCGAATGCGCGGCGAGCAGGGCCGGAGGTGGTCACTCAGTATCTTCGAATCGAGCCTCGCTCTCAGCGAATATTTCATCTTTGAGGCATCGGCGCATGGCAAAGTCGTACGCGGTATTGGCATCAATCGCTTCTGGCCGGTCTTTCCGACAGGTATTTACGAAACAAAAAAGGGATGGCTTGGCGTTACAACCTTCACACCCGCTCGGTGGAGAGCGTTTTGCGATATGCTCCGCCTTTCCGAACTTGGAGACAATCCGGATCTGCTCCTCGGCAAGGATCGTCTGCAGGATATTGAACAGATCGAACAACAATTCGTACCGAGACTGAAAAAGCGTAGAGCGCAGCAGTGGTTTACCGAGGGGCGTAAGTAAGATTTCTATCGTGCCAGTACCCCAAATGTCTGATCATCTCCAAGACACTGAGAGGAAAGAGCGCGGCACGACCGCGCCTGTTCTCCTTGACGGAGAAGAGGGCCTGACCGCCAGCTCGATGCAACGCCTGACGTTAACTCCGCCGCGTCGAGTTGGTAAGGTTCCGGCTGCGGGCGAACAGCAAGCTATCGCGAACGTCCTGAGGCGTCTGCCTTCACCTTCAGCGGCCTGCGCTGATGCCGGACGGCCGCCGTTGGATGGAGTTCGCGTGATAGACTTCTCGATGGGGTGGGCAGGACCGTTGTGTACGCGCATCCTGGCCGATCTTGGTGCGGACGTCATCAAAATCGAGGCCATCCAATATCCGCATTGGTGGCGTGGCGTTGACCGACGCCCAGCTTTCATCGAAGATGAAATGTACGAGCGGGCGCCATGCTTGTGCATCATGAACCGCAACAAACGCGGCATTACACTCGACCTCACCCAGCCACGAGGTCTCGCTCTTGTTAAGCGCCTTTTGACGAAAGCTGATATTGTCGTCGATAATTATTCAGTAGGTGTCCTGCCGAAGCTCGAATTAGGTTGTGATGTGCTCCGATCGCTCAACCCTCGCCCGGTTAAGCTGTCGATGTCCGCGTTTGGCGCGGATAGTAGGTATCGCGATTGTCGGGCCTACGGCTCAACTCTCGAGCAGGGCTCGGGATTGCCGACTGTGGTCGGAAAGTTCGGCATGCCGCCCGTGATGAGCCATGTTGCTTTCGGAGATGCTATCCGCGGCTTGAACGGCTGCGCCGCAATTCTGATCGCGCTGATTTGTGCCCGTGATGCCGGGCAGGGGCAACTTATTGACCTTTCCCAGATCGAATGCATCCTGCCATTTGCGGCGCCATGGCTCACTATCCACTCGATTGACCCTATGCCGCCGAAAAGGTACGGCAATCGATATCCGCAGTTCGTGCCTCACGGCTGCTTTCGATGCGAAGGCGAGGATAACTGGCTTACAATAGCCGCCACCGACAATGAGATGTGGCAGAGGCTGGCCATTCTTATTGGTCGACGAGACTGGGCCATGGACCTGTCGCTTAATTCTGCAGAAGCCCGCCGTAGTATTGATGACAACATCGAGAACGCTATCGTAGCCTGGACGCGCACCCGTGATGCAGATCAGGCGATGTTCGAATTGCAGTCGGTAAGGGTTGCGTCCGGCGTAGCTCGGCATCCAATCGACCTGCTCCACGATCCCCTTCTAAGGTCGCGCGGATTTCTGCAGCAAGTCGAGCGCCCACTTTCATCGGGCGCGCATCTACAGCCATCAATGCCCGATCCGCGAAGGGGTCGGACCTTATGCGATTCGTGCGGCGGCGCCGACCCTGAGGCGGCACAATGCGCGATCCTGACTGGGCTTCTCGAGCTCTCCCATAACGATGTTGCAGAGTTGGCGGGAAAAGGCATCATCGGGACGACAATGCTCTGCGAGGGACGTTAAAGAAAGAGTGCGTCTTCAGGATAACCGGTGTCCGGGAGCGGCTGTCGTGTGTGATGATCGCGGCACGACCTCGCGCCCTGTGCGAAAGTCGTGAGGGGATCATGGAAGGGTTCACATGGACGGCGCAAAAAGTATCGGTGACATGGTCTCACCCATCCTGTGCCGATCTCTCACCGTGTCGCGGCGCTTCAAGCGAGCAGCCGTGGGAGCCTTGAAACATACAGCAAAGCGAGCGTGCCATTATGTCAGATCGATCAGGTCCAAACCGCGTTATCATCGTGCTGTTTGGCGGGCTTCGCCCCGATCTTGTTAGTCCATCGCGGACGCCGAACCTAGATAGACTCAGGCGCCGCGGTGCTACGCTACTGCGGCAGCGCACCATCTATCCCAGCGAGACCCGGGTTTCACTGACGAGCCTGATTACTGGCGCGACGCCGGATCATCATGGCATTGTCGGCAACAGGTTTGTCGACCGCGTGGCCACGTCGCCGCGCTTGATCGATACGAGCGACGACCGCCTGGTCGAGGACCTTGATGCCGCGAGCGGCGGCCATTTGGTCGGCGCACCGTCGCTGGGCGAGATCCTCGCAGCGAACGGCAAGACCTTTGCGGTTCTCGCCTCCAATTCGGCCGGAGCAACTCGCATGCTGAACCACAAGGCTCGATCCCTGAGCCAAGTGACGCTCTCGGGTCATTTCGCTCGCATCGCGACGTCGGCCGCAATGCTGGAAAGGGTCGAGGCGCGGCTTGGGCCGACGCCCGCGCAGACGCCTCTCGGTACGCCGGATCTTGCCGCTCAAGCCTTTCTAACTTCGGCGTTGCTTTACGAGGTCTGGCCTCAAATTCAGCCCGATGTCGCAATTCTCTCCTTCGGCGAGCCGGACACCTCGTCGCATCATTGCGGAATTGGCGCGACGCCGACGCTGGAGGCGATCCGCTTTCTCGACCGTGAGTTCGGCCGGGTGCTGGATTGGTGGGAATCTGAAGGAGCGCCCAGGGGCGTCCATCTTATCGTAGCATCGGAACATGGCCATGTCACGGTGCACGCGCAGGCTGATCTCTTGGACACGTTGAAGGCGACTGGGATGCGTTCTGGCCAAGTGCCAGGACCGGGGGTCGACGCGGTCGTCATATCGGGGCAGGTTGGCGCCATTTACCTGACGGAGCCATCCGACCGCGCCATCCGCCGCTTGGTTGCGGCAATGATGGAACGCCCTTGGTGCGGACCGGTTTTTACGGCCGCTAAGAGCGGAGAGGATGGGATCGCCCCAGGTAGCCTCGCCCGTCATCTGGTCTTCGCCGATCATCCCCGGTCGGCTGACATATTGTTTTCGTTTCGGGGAGACGATGGTCTCGATTCCTTTGGCTTTCCCGGCCGCTGCTGGAGCCCGAATTCGCCGGTTGGGCTCGGTGTGCACGGCGGGCTGCACTCCAAGGAAATGTCGTCGCTCGGCATTCTAGCGGGCCCATTGATCAGAAGCGGCGTGGAATCGCATGTGCCTTCGGGCATCTGCGACTTCGCGCCCACCGTGCTCAGCCTGCTTGGCATTTCGCGACCGTCCACGATGACCGGCCGCGTCCTCGCGGAGGTCCTTATCTTCGGTGCAGAGGATCCTCCAGCCATCGAGATGGTTCATAAGGCGAGAGCCGGTGGATACCAGCAGGACCTGCGTCGCGTGCAGGTCGGCGCGACAATCTACGTCGATTCGGCGGATGCTTCTTCATCCAATTACCGCAGTTGATCGTACGCGAGGGTCGATCACGACTCGTGAAAAAAAACGCCGCTGATCTGCTCGTGCCTGTCTTCCGTCTGATGGCCGCAACTGTAAGCGTCAAGCAGGGCGGGCGACTCAGATTGCCTCGGCTATTGGCTGTCCAAGGTCGCGCTGGGCAGCAATGGTGGCGGATTTGAAACAAAGAAAGCTGTGCCGCTCTGCGCGCGGATCAACGCCGTATCGATCCGGATGAGATCTCCGTCGCCTTTGTTGAACGACAACACCTGTGTTCCGCAGAGCGAACGCCATGAGTAGGGCGGCTCCTTGCCGTGCTTCGACAATCCCATTGGCACCATGGCGACAACGCCCCGAACCACCGCGTCCCCTCCAACAAGTGAAGAATGGAAATCTCTTGTAACCGTGTGTTAGTCCATTGGTTCGACTACGACAGCCCCAGTCGGTCAACGGTTTGTCGACAATCACCGAAACAAGACTACTAATGTTGGTGCCGTCTCCCTAAACGCGCGACGATGATCGCCTCGCCGATCGACACTTGATGTCGTCCTCGGTGCTGATGCCGACTTCGGCCTTAACCGGGTCTCAACGCCGCTGTACCTGGCCATGTCAGCCAGCGCGGTAGCGCAGGAAGGGCAATTGTCAACTTGTCGCAAGATCAAGCGATTGGTCGTTCGCGCTCGGCCTTCAAGTATCCGTCTCGGAGGAGTAAACTTAAGTTCGTTGGAGCGAGATTCGGCGTCGCCTGGACGTGTTTAGCGCGAAGGCGCGATCGATGGCTCAAGGCTCAAGCTGAAGCATCGATCGTGATTCATTGGCTCCGACGAGATTCGGAGATGGTGTGTGCGCGGCGGCGACAATCGAACGGGTGAGCTGTTTAGCTACGTTGATCTGGAGGCGCGGGTGCGGCGTGATCATCCGCTGCGAGCGATCCGGACGATCGTGAACGAGGCGCTGCGTTGCTGGAGCGAGTTTTCCGCGCTCTGTTCGCCGATTGGGCGGCCGTCGATCCCGCCGGAGAAGATGCTGCGGGCGATGCTGTTGCAGCGCCTCATTCGATCCGCTCCGAGCGGCTTCTGGTGGAGCGGCTAGAATACGACCTCCTGTTCCGCTGGTTCGCCGGAATCGGCGTCGACGACGCGGCCTGGGACATTCGGTGTTCTCGAACAACCGCGACCGGCTGCTGGAAGGCGACATCGCGGCGAAGTTCCTGGCGGCGGTGCTGGCGCAGCCGGGGGTGGAGAAGCTTCTATCGAGCGATCACTTCTCGGTCGATGGCACGCTGATTGAGGCCTGGGCCTCGATGAAGAGCGTCAGCGAGAAACGCTCGAACGACACCCACGCTTCGACTACCGATCCCGATGCCAGGCTCTACCGCAAGGGCAAAGGCAAGGAGACAAAGCTGTGCTTCATCGGGCACGGGCTGAGGAGAACCGCCACGGCCTGCTCGTCGACGCCTGCCTCGCGTTGGCGGACAGGCATGCCGAACGGGTGGCGGCGCTGCACATGATCGAGCCTTATGCCGACCGGCGGACAGCGATCACGCTCGGCGCCGACAAAGCCTACGATGCAAAAGACTTCGTCAATGAGTTGCACTCGATGAATGTCACGCCGCATGTTGCGCAGAACACCAGCGGCCGCAGCTCGGCGATTGACGGGCGAACGACCCGGCACGGCGGCTATGCCGTCAGCCAGCGCATCCGCAAGCGGATCGAGGCGGCATTCGGCTGGATCAAGACGGTCGCCGGGCAAGAGAAGACCAGCTTCCGTGACCGTGATCGCGTCGCATGCGCCTTTACCTTCGCTGCCACCGCCTACAATCTGGTGCGACTGCCCAAGCTGATCGCGGAGACCGGCTGATGGCCAAGGTGCCCGGCTTCGCCAAGGCTTTTGCCGGCCGCTGGCGCATCGTCGAGATGGACGTCTGGGACAGCGACTTCCTCGATCTTGTCGAAGAGGCGCATCTTCGAGGGCAAGTCCGATGGCGAAATCGCCTTTGGGGCTCTCAAGGGCTTGCTCGACGTCCGCTACGGCGCCCCAGACGGTTCGGCCTGTGCGGAGTTCTCATGGGAAGGGCACGACGAGAATGACCCTGCCGGCGGTCGCGGATGGGTCATGATCGGCACTGCGGGCAGGCTCGTCGGCCACTTCTACATCCACGATGGTGACGACTCAGCCTTCGTTTGCAAACGTGGATGAGTTCTTCAACAGCCTGCTAGACTTCAGGACGATCGCCTTTAGCCGGCCCACCGCGTCCGGCAAGTCAGCTCTCGATATCTATTCGCGAACGCGTTTGGATCACCGACCTCGGCTTCTCGAATTGCAGGGCCTAGCTCGGATGATACTACTCGCAGGCGCAGTACTCACCTTGGACCTCTTGAGGTGATCGAGACTGGTCGCCGGCGGAATCTGTCAAGTTCCGCAGGCTGCCAGTAAAACCGCGGGATGATTTGCACCACCACCTTTCACCTTCGCCTTATCGTGCGGCTTGCGCGGACGCATAGGTAGGATAAAGGTGGCGTGATCTTGGCCAGCTCCTCTTTAGGTTGGCGAGCTCATAGCGACAGATGGCGTTACGCGGATCTCAGAGCGTCCCAGCCGATCGCCGTCGGCCGCCGATCGCCCGCCAAGCATTAACGTGCATCGCAATCCAGTCAGCTACCGCTTGCGACCAGCGCGCTCGGCAAACGTGTGGTTGGATGCTCCCGCAGGCGACGAAGACATGAGCCAGCCGCTGCGCGCCGGTCCCGGGCGTCGAACACCGGCACCTTGTCGCCCGCGAAGCCGACGAACAGCTTCTCTCCAGGCTCAAGTGCCTGGCGCACTCGGCGAGATCATCTCGCTCCACCCCGGTAGAGGTTGCAGGATCGGCTGTAGCCAGCCGCCGGGGTGCTCCGCGCGATATTCATCCATACTGTATGCATTCCATCAAAACTATGCATTTTACAGCTCCTGGGGTCGCACATAAGACACGTTGAGGGCGGCTGGGGCCAATCTAAGGGAGCGACTCTCGAATGAAAAAATTGGCTTTGTAACTGCGAGCGCCGTGGCGCTTGCAGCGGCGGTACCCCTGTCGTCCCTGAGGTTGCCGCGCAACCGGTCGACACCAACACACGGGTAGCCAATACACACTACCCTCAATGCGATGAGATGCCCTTGGAAGGCTTCTGCGACCTCATTTTCTGTATAGCCGACCCGGATTGTACGGCGCCAGGAATTGAGGACTGATCAGTCTTTTCGAGAAGGGATGCTCTGGTTCATCAGGGCTCGCCGTCACAGCGTCTGAGACAAATTGACGGTTTGGCCGATGAGGGATTTCTGGTTCATCGTAGCCACCAGAAGCATCGATGAAACAGAAATCTGGACCGGGCAAGTGCCACCAGAACGAGTACCAAAGGACATTCGGCGCCAGAACATGCCGGAATATCCGTCGGCAGAGAAGATGCTGTCGTCCAATAAGGACTGCAGGGCGACGAGAATATCTTTAGAGCTCAGCCGGCCCCAGGTATTGCCGCCTCAATGTACATGGCGGGTCCAAGGACTTCCTCGGGACCGATAGACATCGCCTGGCGGCGATACGGCGCGTGTGGCAACTTCTGGCGCGTGAAGGATCTGCGTCGTGAGACGACGGCGCTGAAAGAAATGGTGGCCGACTTTTCGGAAACGCGGACGCTCAAAAACGTGAACGGGGATGGGGAGAACGAGGCATGAGATCTCCTGCGCCCGAGGAAAACCGAATCATCTACCTGGTGGAGCAATCGCATGTCTGGCCAGGCGGGGCAGGCTTGGTATCCCACGTGCCACATTCTATCACTGGTATGAGGGTTACCGGGAGGGCGGCAGCGACACGCTGACCCATCATCGATCTCGACCGGAGCGGGTCTCGGCGAAGACGAGGGCTGGCTGTCAGACGTCGCTTTTATAATGGACCCCGAGGACGGCCTCATCTGATCTTTGACCATGGCATCATGGCGTTCACCGACTACGGCAGCGAGAACCTGGTGGAGCTCATCAGGGTACACAAGGAAAACCCGAACTCCTCAAGCGGTGAAATCGGCGGGTCCACTGTCCGCCCCCCGGTGAGGTTTGCGGCAGTCGCGAAATTGATGTGAGCGGCTTGGGCAGCAAGTACAAAGCTCGTGCGTGAGGAGTGTTATTTCTTTCTGCTACGTGGGGGTACGGGCTTTCGACCCTTACGCAACGGCTTGGGAGCCGTCGCCCCTTTGGGCGGCTGAAGAAAGAATTCCGACAAATGAACCCCAAGCGTTTCCGCGATACGGTCGAGAAGATCGATTGTCGGGTTCTCCGATTGCTGCTCGATACCGCCCATATAGGAGCGGTCGATCTTGGCATCGTATGCCAATCGCTCTTGCGAAACACCGCGATCTACGCGGATCCGGCGCACATTCCAGGCGACAAGCGCACGAGCTTTCATGCGCTAAAGCAGCCATTCCGACGGCCATCAAACCACTGGCTATAACCATACTATTGCGGTACGTTCGCCCAAAATGCAGATGAGCAGAGTCCGCGCGTAATTCGAATGAAGGAGCGGTACTGAATTCAGATGGCGCGCCGAATCAGCCTGTGCTGACGAGCTACGACGAGCTGCGTCCCATTTCGGCCTCTTGATTCGAAAGGCTGGACGACAGTTCTGCTGATCGAGCGGAACGGACTGCGATCGAATGCATTCGGACGATGGTCGGAGCGAACGAATTGAAGGGAACGACGGCAGTCACCGCCGTTAGGTATTCATTGACTTTGGCAAGAATGCTCCCACAGGCCGCGACAATCGGCTCTCTACGAAGAGGTTCTGAATACGGCTACCGTCCCTAAAATCGAGGCTTCTCAATCTGGTAGGACTTTCAGGCCGTGCCGTCCGATCCCAAGATCGCAGATTTCGCGCCTAACGCGCCGCAGCTCACGCCCTATGACGAGCAACATGCCGTCACGTATATGCGTCTGCTGGATGCCGAGGCCGATAACGCTGATTGGCGAGAAGTTGCGCGCATTGTGCTTGGTATTGATGCCACCCTGGATCCGGATCGCGCCCGACGTATCTTTGAAAGCCATCTGGCTCGCGCCAAGTGGGCGGCACGTCATGGCTTTCGGCAGCTCCTGCAGCGCGGTTGGCCGAAGAGTGAGGAATAAGTGCGTTCGAAACGGACGTCCCTTCTGGTGATGACCGATCGCAAAATTAGATCATCATATCGCGCAAACTGCATCAATCGCGAAGACCTGCATTCGGTCAACCAGAAATAGTCACATTCGTCGGGCTGCAATTCCCTGCATGTGCGTTATCAACATACGGGGAAAGTGGTGCGATGCCAGGTGCTGACTGGAGATCAGAGAAGGCCTATCCCGATGCCAACAAAGCAGAGGCCGCGGACATAGCTTGGGAGTGGCTACGCCGCAACGGCGAGTACCAACGAGACTATTTGGCTCTCGCCATGAGCGAACGATCCGACGCGATGCCGGACCATTTGCGGCAGCAGTGGGGACTGTCTTTTCGCAGCTGATCCGCAAAAGACCTTCGACCAACAAGCCATTTTCTGGGCGCCCGAGGTGCTCGCGACCGTGCTGTCCTTGCGCGCGGCTGTCCGCTCGGCAGCGTCGTACGATCTGGATTTCAGAAAATTGGCGGGTAGCGAGCTTCGCCATGCGCCGGATGGATGGCATGCCATCGTGGCGCTCGGAGGAGCAAAGCATCGCCTGTGGCTAACAGAACTTCCACCGAGCGGCTCCTCGCTTGCCGTCGACCTGCCGTTCGACGGCAGTTTCGAGGTTCGTTTGTCGGCAGCACATCGTTTTTGGCTGGCGCTCGAACGGCGCCCCATCGGACCACCGCCTCTGACGCTGCCAATCTTGACCCGCCGTCGGCTCATCCTCGCCTTGCGTGCGGTCGATGGGTCGTTGGAGGGACACAGCTATCGCGAAATCGCGCAAGGCTTGTTCGGCAAGCATCGCATTCCCGATCGCGGCTGGAAAACGCACGATCTGCGCAGCCGGACCATTCGCCTGGTCAAGACCGGGCTGCTTCTGGTGCGAGGCGGCTATCGCGCCTTGCTCCGTCGCAGGCGTAAAGGCGAGGGCGACCCGTCCTGAGCTTTGGCTGATCGGCTAGCCCGTATCTTACAAAACCATCGTAGTCGGCCGGTTTGAACGCGTTTTGGCAGGGCGCGGGTAACGTCTTCACTTGCAGGCTGGCCGCGGTGCTCGCAAAATGACGAGCTCGCCGGCAATCGGAACAGTCAGCATGTGCAAATGGACACGCTAAGATTCCAAAGATTGATCAAACGTCTGCCATCACGCAAATACGCGATTAGGCGGCTTCCGGAATCGCGGCCTTCTTACAGAGCCGCGCGACCCATCGGCAAAAGGCGCGAGCGACTTCGAGATTGTCACTTCGGTCCACCGCATAGGCCCGATATTGCATGCCGCTTGAAGTACGCGATCCCGGTATGACATGGAGCGCCCCTGTACGCACGAGATCGCTCACAATGATTTCCGGCGCCACCAGCAGGCATTTCCCGGTTATGACGGCGGGCAAAGCAAGGTAATTATGATCGTATCGCGCCCCGGACTTGATGTCCTTCGCGGTCAGGTTCATGGCTCTGAGCCAGGTGGGCAGTATGTCGGGCCTCGAGGTGATATTCAGAATCGGCATTGAGCGGGCAGTGGAGAGCGTTTTTCCCATGACATGATTTGGAGCGCCTACGCATACGAGCATCTCATTGTAGATCGCCCAATCGTCGGCCGGTTCAGCGACACAAAGATCGCGGGTAAGCAGGATGTCGAAATTGTCGGAGGATCTCGGTGGAGACAATGAGCTGATCACGTCGACGACGACGCCGCCCATCTCGGCAGAGAACGCCTGGAGATTGGGTATCAGGAAGGAGTAGGCGAAGGTGGAAAGAGAGGTGTGGACTACGATACGATTGGCGTCCGTTCCGTTCCTCCGCCGCATTCTCTTCGCGGTGAAACACACTGTATCAAGCGGTTCGGCCACGGCGTTCGCAAAGAGCCTTCCAAATTCTGTCAATTCACTGCGTCGGCCCCGCCGTTGAACGAGATCCGTGCCAAAGTAGTCTTGCAACACAGCCAAATAGCGGCTGACCGAGCTCTGTGTCGTTCCCAATATGCTCGCTGCACGCGTCACGCTTCCCTCACGCGCAATGGTCACAAACACCCGGATAGCATTGAGGGGCACTTCATTGTGTTCGGCAGCCATTTTCGCTCCGGTAGCTTCTGGGCTCTCCGCTGATTGTCACGGCGGGCAATTGCCAGAAGCTCCATCACATTATTCGATGTCTATAGCCGGATTGCCGCTTATAAGTGATATCTCGCGCACAAAATCTGCCTTCTCGAGGATTCGGGCGATCTGGCTCGGCGACTTCGATTGCTGCCGACGACTTTCTAAGAGGTGATCTCCAGGTGCCTGCAAGGGGGATGACTGCTGATATCGCGATCGACATCGAGGGCCGTCGAGATGACAGGCCCGAGACTTCTTAGGTGCGTTCAGGATTGCGTGCGAATCAGAGCTCGCTGCTGAGTGCCGTCTCAAAATCTCGCTGGCAGGTATCGGTTCAGCGTTCAGCGAAGGAAGCGAGCTTCAGCCGCCTTGGCCTCTTCCATCTTCTGGATTCTGAAGATCTCATCCACCGGCAGAATGTCCTTGTGGACATTCTGGACGCCACCATCCGCGATGATCCGGCGGAAGGTCTCCTGCATGGCGGTTGCAGCAGCACGAATGCCGTAATTGCCATAAATCATCATGCGGATGTTGCCGAGCATTTTGACCCGTTTGGCATCGAGGTCAGGGTAGGCGTTCGGCACGATGACCAGCGGCACCGTTCCGGTCCAGGCGCGCGCAAAGCTTTCGATCTCGCAAGGAGTCTTGCTTTTCGAATGGATCAGGATCATGTCCGCGCCAGCCTCTACATAGGCGTGTGCCCGATGCAGGGCCTGCACTTCGCCGAGGCCGGCGATCAAGGCTTCCGTGCGGGCGATGACGAGGAAATCCGGATCTGATCTTGCCGAGATGGCAGCCTCGATCTTCCCCTGGAATTCTTCAATGCGCAATAGGTCCTGGCGGCCCTCGGCAGCAAGGCTCGTTACTTTTGGAAAAGTCTTGTCCTCGATGACAACGGCACCGGCGCCGGCCCGCTCATATTCCGTGATAGCGTGAATGACGTTAATCGCATTGCCATAGCCTGTATCGATGTCCGCGACGATCGGAAGCCTCGTGCGTCCGGCGATCGCCCGCAGCATGTCGAGATGCTGTGTCATTGAGATCAGGCTCATATCCGGCAGCCCATAAAGCGCAGACAGCTCGAAGCCGGACGCCCACACTCCGTCGAATCCGGCTTCTTCAGCGAGCATCGCTGAGAATGGGCTGTGGGCGGCCATGACGTGGACAAGGCCAGTCTCAGCCATGCGGGCACGAAGGCGTTTGGCAGAGGACATCGGAAAATCCTTTTAGGACAGGCTCGCGCAGGCGGCGATGATCCGGTCGCAGGCGCGCGTGAGGTCCTGGAGTGAGGAAGCATAGGAGATGCGAATATAGGGCGAAGCCATGAAGCCGCTGCCAGGCACGACAGCCACGGCGAAGGCGTCGAGCAGATTAATGGCAAAATCACTGTCGGTCTCGATCATCTTGCGGTCGGACGCGCGTTTGCCAATGACATCCGCGCAGGAGGGGAAGATATAAAAGGCACCGTCCGGTACACGGCAAGCAAGCCCCTTGGCCTGGTCCAGCTTGCCGATAACAAGATCGCGTCGCTGCATAAACGCGCGCGCGAACTCCTTGATATGGTCCCGTCTCCCTGACAGCGCCTCGAGCGGCATATTGAGAAACCGAGCTGGTGTGCGAAGAGGTCTGGCCCTGGATGAGGTTCATGGCCTTGATCAGCGCCAAAGGCCCGGCACGTAGCCGACGCGCCAGCCGGTCATCGCGTCTGCCTTGGACATCCCGTTGACCGTTAAGGTACGCTCGCACAGGTCCGGTGCGGCCGCGGCCATTGTTGCAAAGTCGGCGTCATAGGTGAGTTTTTCATAGATGTCGTCGGATAGCACATGCACCTGGGCATGCTTGCGCAATACCGCCGCGAGCGCGAGCAAATCGCTTCGGCTGTAGACCGCACCGGTCGTAGACCGCACCGGTCGGATTGCATGGCGAATTCAACATCAACCATTTGGTGCGCGGCGTGATCGCCTGGTCCAGTACCTCGGGCGCAGCTTGAAGCCATCGCGTTCACTGCAGGCGACGAGCACCGGCTTGCCACCTGCAAGCGCCACCATGTCGGGATAGGAGACCCAGCATGGCGTCGGGATCACAACCTCGTCGCCCGGATCGAGGCTGGCAAATAGTGCGTTGAACACAACCTGTACTTCGTCTGCCCGGCACGGATGGCCCGGATGCCAGCTTCACAGATGACGGACGGCGTATCGAATCCGGCTCGCCTTGGCTGAGCGTGATCACATCGGTTCCCTGATCTCGCAGCTCGGCGGCGCGAGCCGTCATGACCTTGGTTTGAGAGGGACGGACGACCTTGAGCCGTTCTGAAACGAGAGACAAGACACGATACCCTACGCGTTCGAATGAGCGATTGGGGGTCTATCCGAAGTCGAACGGCCAGACGAGCCAGGTGATCGCGGCTTTGGATATAATCATCGAAGATTGCGATAATTGTATCGCTTCTTCGTGCGGCTCTGTTGGCGCTCGCATGAGGCCTTTGCGTCTCAGCTCCTCCTCATCATCGGCCTGCCGATCATCGCATAGTTGCAAGCACACATCGACTTATTCGATGTGTGTCATTCTGGCGTAGCAGTTCAGGCTTTTAAGCTCGCGCACAATCGCGAAATTGAGCAACAAAAGCGCTCGATTTCGGGGATCGAGAGTTTGTGCCGGTCGAACAAATCGCGGGCTGGCATTCGCATCAATGAACGTGGAAGCGGAGGCGGTGATGACCCGTATCGATCTGACGCGACGGCAAGCCGTCGCAGGTAGCCTTGCCGCAAGCGTGGTAGCCAGCACAGGCGCCGGCGCTGTGGAGAGTGAGCCTAAGACATTGCCGCGTCCCCGCCTCAAAGTCGGCATGTCCGGATTTCCGCGATCGTTCGACCCGGTTATCGCGACCGATACTGCCATTCGTCGGGTCGTGCCGCAGCTTTTTGATACGCTGATCAGAGTAGACCATGCTCACGACATGACGCTACGGCCGGGCTTGGCCGAGCGTTGGGAGCGGATCAACGCGCAGTCGTTGCGGCTGTTCTTGCGCAAGGAAGTCGTTTTCCATGATGGGGCGCCTTTGACGGCTGAAGATGTTGCCTTTAGCCTTGGTCCTGACCATCTGCTGGGACCTGGACGCAGCGGCATGTCCGAGGCGCTTCAGTCGCTTGATCGGCTCGAGAAGGTCGAAATCCTCGATCCTTACACCGTCATTGTGCATGCAAAGCGCGCCGACGCGCTCCTCGAGCAGCGTCTGGCTGCTTGGGGATCGGAGATCGTGAGCCAGCGCGCCTTTTTGGCGGCGGGCTCGTGGGAGCGCTGGACCACTGCCCCTGTCGGAAGCGGTCCCTATAAGCTCGTCGATCACAAGCTTGATATTCGTGTCTCATTGAGTGCCCACGATGCGTATTGGGGCGGGCGGCCGCCATTCGATGGCATCGAATACCGTATCATTCCCGAGCTTTCCGCGCGCGTGAACGGCCTGCTCGCCAGCGAGCTCGACATTGCCACTGACATTCCGCCCGACCAGTTCGCGGGCATCCAGAAGCGTGCTGATCTCGAGGTCGTCGGTGGTGCCGTGCAGAATATCCGCTCGCTCGCCCTCGATCAGACTGATCCCATTCTGAAGGATGCGCGTGTTCGCCGTGCGATGAGCCTTGCGCTCGATCGCAAGCTGATCGTGCAAAGCTTGTGGGAGAACCGGGTCCCGATTCCGAACGGCTACCAGCTGCCGAGCTACGGGGAAGGCTACATCCACGAATTCCCCTCGCTTGCCTACGATCCCGGCAAGGCCAAGGAGTTGCTGGTTGATGCGGGTTACAAGGGAGAGCAGATCACCTATCGTCTGCTCAACAATTACTACCCCAATCAGGTCTCTGGCGCGCAAACGATGATCGAGATGTGGCGGGCGGTTGGCCTGAACGTCAAAATTCAGATGATGGAAAACTTCGCGCAAGTTCAGCGCCAGCCGGTGCGTGCCATCTTCGATACGTCAAATACGGCGCTGTTTCTGGATCATCTTGGCCATCCCTGGCGTGAATTCGGTCCGAGCGGCACTCTGCCAAGATCGATCGGAGTCTGGAGGAACGAGGAATATTTTGCGCTCGGCGCCAAGCTACTGGACACCGTGCAGAGCGAACAGCGCCGGCCGATCATTTGCCGCATGCTCGAGATCATCAACGAGGTCGATCCCCCTTGCGTGATCCTGCACGTCTCAGGCCAGTTCTATGGCAAGCGTCGCGATGTGCCATGGCTGCCGGGACTGACGCTCGACCTCAATTGCGGCCCATTCAACAGAGCCCTGATCCGGACCTGATCGCGATGACGCATACCTTGAATCGGCTTAAAGCCGATGCAGCCTCTATGATCAGGGACGAGCAGGGGCCTCGCATGGAAGCGCTTCTTCAGATCGAAGGTTTGCGTGTGGCGTTCGACGGTATGCCGACGCTGCGCGGAATCAATCTCAGGCTCGCGCGCGGCGAGTCGCTGGGCATGGTCGGTGAAAGCGGTTGCGGCAAATCGGTGACTTGGCTTGCTGCGCTCGGACTGTTGACGCGGCGCGCTGAAGTAACGGGCAGCGTACGGCTGGCCGGAGAGGAGCTGCTCCATGCACCAGCCTCTCGCCTGGACAAGATGCGGGGCGGTCAGATCGCCATGATCTTCCAGGACCCGGCGAGCGCGCTTAATCCCGTGCACAGGGTGGGCGATCAGATCATAGAATCCTTGCGGCTTCATCGTGGTATGGATCACCGCACGGCGCAGGCCGAAGCGCGACGTCTGCTCGACCAGGTCGGCATACCCGACGCAGCGCGCCGGCTAGGCGCCTATCCGCACGAATTCTCCGGTGGGCAGAACCAGCGCGTCATGATCGCCATGGGGCTTGCAGGACAGCCCGACATCTTGATCGCTGATGAGCCTACCACCGCCCTGGATGTCACAATTCAAGCGCAGATCCTTGAGCTTCTGCGGCAAATCCAGCGCGAGACGGGCATGGCGCTGGTCTTGATCTCGCACGATCTCGGTGTCGTCAGCGAGATCTGTGAACGTGTCATGGTCCTTTACGGGGGGCACATCGTCGAAGAAGTGCCTGCCGACCGTCTCTTCGACCAACCTGCTCACCCATATACGAGAGGTCTTCTTGCGGCTCTTCCAAGTCTGGATGGGCCGCGGCAACGCCTCTTAGCCATTCCCGGTGTCGTGCCAAACGCAGCCGCGTTTCCGCCAGGCTGTCCTTTCGCCCCTCGATGCGATCGGCGGATCGGACGCTGTCATGAATGGGCGATTGAACTCGCTTCGCTGGATGGCGACATCAGACACAGGGCTGCCTGCTTGCATGTCACGAGCGAACCGCGCGCGGACGAGGTCGTGGCTGCATGAGCAGGACTGCTCCGCCGATTCTCCAGGCCGACGGGCTTGTCCGAGCTTATCGATTGCCACGGGGCCTTTTCCACCCTCCAGCGATGGTCCAGGCGGTCAATGGGCTCTCGCTGCAGCTGGCTCCCGGCGAGACCCTCGGACTGGTTGGCGAATCCGGCTGCGGTAAGTCGACTGCGGGCCGGCTCCTGATCGGCCTGGACCGGCCGGATGCCGGCAGGGTCACCTTCGGCGGCGAAGCTTTGCCCGCTATCGGCGATAGTCGATGGCGCCGCCTTAGGATGCGAATCCAAATGGTGTTCCAGGATCCGCTAGCTGCGCTCGATCCCCGCCTGACGATCGGCGCGCAAATAGCCGAGCCGCTCGAAATTCATCGGCTTGGCAGCAAGTCGGAACGAGAGGAGCGGGTCAATGCGCTTCTTACGGATGTGGAGCTCAGGACCGACCACCTCGGGCGCTTTCCGCACGAGCTTTCAGGCGGCCAGCGCCAGCGTGCCGTCCTGGCTCGTGCGCTGGCCACCGATCCGGATCTCCTTGTCTGCGACGAGCCAGTATCGGCACTCGACGTCTCGATCCAGGCGCAAGTGATGAATCTTCTGCGGGACCTGCAGGAGCGGCGGCGCATGGCGATGATCTTCATCAGCCATGATTTGCGAGTGGTCCGGCTGATCAGCAATCGGATTGCTGTGATGTATCTCGGCAGCATCGTCGAGGAAGGATCGTCTGAGGCGGTTCTTCTGGATCCTTTGCATCCTTATTCGCGGGCGCTCGTTTCCGCGGTGCCGAGGCCAGGACGACATCGCTCTCGCACCATCCTTCAAGGAGATCCGCCCAATCCGGCTGCGCGACCGGGCGGCTGTGCATTTCATCCTCGCTGCCCGGTCGCTCTTCCGCTTTGCGCGCGGCTCGCTCCAGAGCTCAGATACGCTCCTGACAGGCGGCGCGTCGCCTGCCATCTGATCGGCGATCATGGTGCCGAACTCGACAAGGAGACATGATGGCTCGTTTTATTCTGGTCCGCTTCGCGCGCGCGTTCCTGACCATCGCAATTGTGGTTACATTCGCATTCGTGGTGCTGCGTGCCTCTGGCGATCCCGCCCTGGCGTTGTTGTCGCCGGAAACGCCGGCGGAAGCGGTGGAGGCCTTCCGAAAGGCCTGGGGGCTCGATGCGCCACTCTGGGTGCAATACGTCAGATACCTCTTTGCCGTTGTTCATGGAGATCTTGGCCAATCGATGCGTGACGGACGTGCCGCGATCACCGTCGTTGCCGAGCGCATTCCTATCACGCTGATGCTGACTGCGCCGGCGCTGATCCTCAACCTGATGATCGGCATTCCGGCCGGCGTCTACGCGGCCCTCAAGCGGGATAGTCTGGCGGATCGCTTGGTGATGATGGTCGCCGTCATCGGCTTCACCGTGCCATCTTTCGTGCTTGGCCTCCTGTTCATACTCGCTTTCGCAGTCGAGCTCCCCTGGTTCCCCTCGGGCGGCGCCGGCACTTGGCACCATGTGGTGCTGCCGGTCATCACGCTCGGTCTGGGCGGCGCGGCCGTTCTGGCCCGCTTCAGCCGCAGCGCCATGCTCGAGGTGCTTGGACAACCCTATATTCGTGCGGCCAGCGCCAAGGGCGTGCCTTGGGTCAGGGTCGTGACCGGTCACGCTCTGCCCAACGCCGCGATAGCGGTGTTGACCATCGTCGGCTTCATGGTCGGCAATCTCATCGCGGGAACGGTGCTGGTTGAAAGCGTGTATTCGTGGCCAGGCATTGGCAGTCTGCTAGTCGTGTCAGTCGCCAGTCGCGATTTGGCTGTCGTCCAGTGCATCCTGCTCGTCGTGGCCGCCGCCATGATCACCACCAATCTTACGATCGATCTGCTCTATGGCGTGCTCGATCCACGTTTGCGCCAGTTGCACTCTGGGAGGCGATAATTGAGCATTTTCGCAGACCAGGTTCTGCCGTCTTCAAAGATGCGACAGGTGTGGTGGTGGCGCGACCGCGCGATCGGAATAGCAGTCGCGTGGCTGGTTTTCATGCTTCTTGTCGCGATATCAGCAGGTCACCTCGCTCCGTATGACTATGCAGCCCTCGACCTTCATCATCGCCTCGCTGCACCTCTTGGCCTTGGCGGAACCATCGCGCATCCCTTCGGCTCAGATGAGCTCGGTCGGGACGTACTGGCACGCCTGGTCATATCCATTCGCATCAGCCTCCTTATTGCTTTCGGGGCGACGTTGATCGGCGCCATCCTTGGCATCACGCTCGGCTTTTTGGCCGCTCACTTCCGCGGCTGGGTAGAGCAGATCATCCTCGGCTGTGTCGATTTTCAGGCAAGCATGCCGTTTCTCGTTTTGGCGCTCGCGGTGCTTGCTTTCTTCGGCAACTCTCTGCTCCTCTTCGTTGGGCTCATCGGTCTCCACGGATGGGAACGCTACGCCCGCGTCACCCGCGCGCTTGCGATGAGTGCCAACGAGCAAGCCTATGTGATCGCCGTACGGCAGCTTGGCGCAAGTCCATGGCGTCTCTACCTGCGCCACATCATGCCGAACATCGCTTCGACGTTGATCGTCACCATGACACTTGCCTTTCCAGACATCATTCTGCTCGAGAGCGGCCTTAGCTTTCTTGGACTCGGAGTGCAGCCGCCGCTGACTTCCCTTGGCAATATGGTCAGCTACGGTCGTGACTATCTGACCCGTGCTCCCTGGATCCTTGTTCTGCCTTCGCTGGTCATCTCGCTTACGACCTTGTCGATTTCGCTGGTCGGCGACTGGCTGCGCGACCGGATCGACAAAACATTGTCGTGAGACTTTGAAAAGCGAGATCGAAGATATCTCATTGCTCGCAGGGGAGACGATCGTACTCTTTCGGCACCATAGCAGACAAGTTCATGCCTTCGTCGGACCTTTCACGTCTCAAGGTGATCTGTTCTTGCAATGGCAAGGCAAGAGAAGCGCCGGTCCTGGCTGGTAAACCTGAAGACGCGTGTCTCACCAGCCGGGCTTGTTCCTTTCCGTGCGTATCAGTTCGACAATGAATCTTCATCAACGATACCGCTCAGGTGGCTTGAACGTGCAGCAAAGCGCGTTTGCTTCGTGCCGACCTCGATCTCGATTTACATGCTGTTGTAGCCTGATAGGCCGCGGCCTCGAGCGCGCAGTTTGGCTCAAGCTGATGTTGGATGCTGTAAAGCGGCTTGCTGTGCGCGGGCGCCCGCACGAGCGTCCAGGTACTTCGCGGGATACTTATTCCAGTCGAGCAATCCCTCTCCCACTGTATGCCGCAGGGAAGCGTAGCCAGGCGATGTTGAAGGTTATTCAGAATTCGTAAGCCGTCGCAAACCTCCGAAAGGAGCGGTGGTCCCTATGCGCAGGGCATGCTTTTTGGCAACCTTCAAGGTGCGTCGGTCCTGTTCTTTCGTGAGCGTCACGATAGGATCACCGGTGCCCGGGCTTGACTTGCGCGGAATGCTCTGGATAGCGCGGTCGGGATGATTGACGCCGCCGGCGCGCGGTGA